>CAZCEM010000167.1:0-5769 GCA_964497555.1 uncultured bacterium | reverse complement strand
ATAGCGATTCCTACGCGTAGGTCAACCGTCTCGGTTGACAAGCGGGACGCTTGTCTTACGCGACCACATCCTATTTTCATTCTTCGTTGTGCTGCTGGCGGCATGTCGTTCCTTTGAATCTGCCCTATTAGGAAGACGCGCGGAAGGTAATGCTCTCCGGTCCTGCCGCTTCCGCCTTGTGCTTTAATTTGATAGGAATCTGCGTTCCCGTCAAGTCCCTGCGGCGTAATCCTGTTAAAGTCCTTCAAGATATTGATATTTACATCTTCTCTTTTTAACTTAAGTTTTGCTGAGTTGGCAAGGTTGTTCCGGCATAATTTCTCCTCGATGCCGGCAACCTAATTCAGCGTCGGCTCCGCCGCGTGCGGACGATTTGAACGGAGCGCTTAGTGAATCCCATCCAGAAAAAGATCATCTGGGGAGGCGCCGCCCTCTTCTTGTTGATGGGGCTGATTCCTCCTTGGACTGATATCCAGAACGTCGGCGGGCTTCCTTACTCCGCGCCGGTTGGGTACAGTATTATCTTCGCGCCTCCCGAAGGAGCGGATAAAATTGACCTGAATCGTCTGCAGATTCAGTGGTTCATGGTCATTGTCATTACCGGCGTGCTGGCGTTCACCTTCAACGAGTCCCGCAGTCGGCGGGCTGTCGGACCGGAGCAGCGCCAGCAGGCCAGCGACCGTCGGGACACGAACGACCGCCGTATCATTGCGGACCGGCGGCAGACGCTTGACCGCCGCGTTAGGATGGAAGTCCGAAGACTGCCCGAACGTCGCGTTGCGCCCGACCGGCGGGTTACACCTGACCGCCGATTGGTCTTTGAAGACCGGCTGCTCATGAGGAGTCCCCTCAAGCCAGAAAGACGTTATATCCCCGACCGCCGGGAAAATCCGGATCGACGACGCCGCATCGAACCAAGCGTCAAGCGCGAGCGGAGAACCACTGAGGAGCGTCGCAGCACTGAAGACCGGCGGTTTTACGAAGAGCGCCGCATCGCGCCCAATCGCCGCACCGCTCACAAGGGTTTCTTTCAAAGGTATTTCTGGTTGCTGTTGATAGGCTTTATGGTTTCGCTGCTCCTTTTCATATTTCTCCTGCTGCCTTTGATCGGTCCCAGCAAGCTGACCAAGATGACCGTTTCCGAGCGGTTGCAGTTCCGGAAAATGGTGACTCAGGTCGATTTGATGCGCACCTTCCGAGGGCACGAGGGCTTCATTCGCACCATTGCCTTCAGTCCCGACAGTCGCTATCTTGCCAGCGCCAGTTACGACCAGACCGTTAAAATCTGGGACCTCGCCAGTGGCGCGGTGGTGAACACCCTGATCGGACACACCGACCTTGTCCGCGCTGTCGCCTTCAGTCCCCAGGACAGCATTCTTGCCAGCGGCAGCGCCGACCGCGACATTATCCTCTGGAACTACGTCACAGGCCAGATGCTGCGAACCCTCGAAGGGCATTCCGAACGTGTCCGCTGCCTGGCGTTCAATCATCGGGGCGATTTACTCGCCTCCGGCAGCGGCGACCGGACGGTAAAGCTCTGGGATGTTTCTTCGGGCGAAATTATGCGCTCGTTGGAAGGACATTTCGACGAGGTGTGGACGGTGGCTTTCAACTCGGATGGTTCGAATCTTGCAAGCGGCTGCGCCGGCGTCAAGGAAGGCGAAATCAGGTTCTGGGACGTCCGCGCCGGGCGGCTTATAACCATGCTCAACGGATTGCCGGGGCAGGTCATGAGCCTCGATTTCAGCCCTGATGACCACTATCTGGCGGTTGGTTCGGGTGAATGGAACAATGAAAGACAGATATACCTCGACGGACACATCGCCATTTGGGACTTGACCAGCCAGCAGATGGTGCACACCATGAAGTACCATAAGACCGGAGCCTATATATCGCTGGATTTCTCGCCCGATGGCAAGCTGCTGGCGAGCGGGGACAGCGAGCGGCAGATTACGCTGTGGGACATCAGCCGCGGCAAAGAAGTTCGGATACTAAAAGGGCACGTCTTTATGGTGAGCTGCGTCGCCTTCAACCGCGAGGGCACGCTGCTCGCCAGCTCCAGCGGTGAACGCAACAACATGATCGGCGAGATTAAAATCTGGGGGCCTTTCAGCAATACAACCAGGTAAAATGGTATGACATTCGTGGGGACAGATCAAAGGTGGACGGTATGGACGAGATGGACAGCGGCTATTTTCATGTTCCGTGGTGGCTTCCCCACCAAGGAACATGAAAATACCCCCCTTTGTATTTCACCCCTGCAAGCAGGGGGGAAAAGTCGGGTGAGACGCCCGACCTACGCTCATAGGAGAGACACACCCAGCAAGCGAGAAATGCCACATCGGCGCCAAAACAGGCCGAATCACCGTTAATCGGGTTGGTTTTCAAGAATAGACCGGACGGCTTCAGACTGACGACGGCGCGCATCGTCGCGCATTTTGCGGTAAGCGGCGCGGATCTTCCGGGTCAGTTCCTCGACGTCGGGCGGTTTGACCAGATAATCAAAAGCTCCCCGTCGCACGCCCTCGTGGGCGTCGCTGACGTTGGGGTGCCCGGTCAGCAGCAACACCTCCAGCGCTGGATATTTGCTCTTGATACGTTTCAGTGCCTCCAGCCCGTCCATCCCCGGCATCTTCACGTCCAGCACCACCACGTCCACAGCGGCGTGTTCCAGTAATTCCAGCCCGTCTTCGCCGGTCTCAGCGGTTAAAAGCGTTATTTTGCGCCGCTTGAGAACCTTAGTCAACGAGGTGAGAAATTCCTCTTCGTCGTCGATCATCAACACGCGGATTTCAGCGCTGGACTCTATTGAAGCGGCTGTCGGAGATTTTTCAATTACGCCGCGACGAGCCGCGCTGTGAATTTTGTCAGCTAATTCCTGTGTATCACAGGGCTTCATGAGATAATCGTGGACGCCGGATTTAGAGGTTTCAAACGCCGCTGATACCGTGCCGTGTCCGGTGAGGATTATCACCGGCAGGTCGGGGTAATGTTTATGAATTTGATGGAAGACTTCCACGCCGTCCAGGCGGGGCATTTTCTGATCGAGAACCACCACTTCGAAGAGGCCGTTTTTCAACAATTCCAGCGCTTCAGGTCCATTGTGAGCTTCAGTGACTACAATGCCCCGCCTCGCCAAAACCCGCGAAGCGGAGGTCAGAAAGTCGATATCATCGTCCACGAACAACAGCCGAACGTCTTCGAGTTTATCGGGCATTTGTTTCCTCAAAGTTTGAAAGTTTGAAAGTTTGAAAGTCTGAAAGTTTGAAAGTCTGAAAGTCTGAAAGTCTGAAAGTCTGAAAGTCTGAAAGTCTGATAATTGGAAAGTGTAGTGGAAGCCCGGTTCATTCAAATCTGCTTCATTTTGCATTTAACATTTTGCATATTTAATTCTGCATTAACGGTATCCGCACCCGCATGGTTGTGCCTTTACTTATGGTGCTCTCGGCCTCCAGCATTCCGCCCCAAGATTGCGCTAATCCGTAACACACCGACAATCCCAGCCCCGTTCCCTGCCCCACCGGCTTGGTCGTGAAGAAAGGCTCGAAGACGCGTTCCAGGTTCTCAGGCGCGATTCCCGTCCCGTCGTCACTGACTTCGAGCAGCGCTTCCGAGCCGACTCGACGAAATCTCACCTGCACATGTCCACCATCGGGCAGCGCTTGGAAGGAATTCTGGATTAGATTGACCAGCACCTGCTCCAATTCCACGCCGTCAATCTTGACTTCCGGCAGAGGTTCCTCGATGGCGAAGGACAGTTCGACGTTTCGCACCTTGGCTTGCCGATCCAACAGCTCGCCAATTTCGTTGAGGATCTGGCGGAGGTCGGTGGGCACAAGCTCGGTCTCGCGCTGCCGTCCGAACTGAAGCATCTTGGTCGTGATGGCTTTGCAGCGTTGGATCTGATGCTTGCTGCGCTCAACCGATTCCAGTATTTCCCGCACATTGGGATCGTCCTGGTTCAGGATCAGCGACAGGTCGGAGATGTTGGTCTGTTCGGAGCTTATGACCGCCAACGGATTGTTGATTTCATGCGCAAGCCCGGTCGCCATCTCGCCAATGGAAGCCAGCCTTGCTGAGCGCGTGAAGGCGCGCGTCATTTCCTCACGCTTGGCGTTGGCTTGCTCGATGCGGCTGGTGAGGCGATGGGTAGCGATAATGGTGGTAGCCACTATCAGAATCATCGACAGCAACGCCAGAAATGCGCCGTTGATGGCTGCTTGACGAACCGGCGCGCGCACCTCCGCAGCGTTCCTCTCGACCACCAACAACCAGTCGAGGCGGGGTATCCAGGTGGTTACGCGAATCTTTAGGTCGTCTCCACTGCGGATATTCTGATCGCGGACGCCGGTGAAGAGATCAGGTGTGGAGATGGGTGACGGGTCGAGAACATTAGCCATCTTGGTTTTGGTCTGGTAAAGACCCGCGCGGTTGATGATGTAAGCCTCGCCTGACGCTCCGAGGACGCCAGTCTGCACCAACGAATTAAAGCGCTCGCTGTCAATGGTGGCGCGTAGAATCCAGGTTTTGCCGTTCTGCTGCACCTTGACAGCGATGATGCTGTGAGGTGAATTGCGGAAGCCGAGGAACACGTCGCTAAAGTAGTGTCCTTTCGCCATGACCTCCTTAAACCAGTCGGTCTCGGCGTAATTGCACTTCATTAGATCGTAGGGACCCACATAGGCGAGATGAGCGCCATCCTCACCGATAACACCCAGATCCTGAAAACCCCCTTCGCTGTTGGAATTAAGGGCCAGGAACAATTGGTCGAGACGTTCCAGGCGGGCAATCTCGTCCAGCGAATGAATCGCAGCCAACAGCCGCAGTGAGTTCAGCCGCTCGGTCAGATAGGCGTCGATGGCGCGGGCGTGGCTCTCGACTACGCCGCGCTGCAACTGCAGTGCCTTCTGGTCGAGCAGCCGCCCATAGACCTTCCAGGCGCCCAGCCCCATCAAGACCAGCGGCAGCAAGGAGACCGTCAACAAGGCGGCGATGATGCGCCGGCCCAGGGTGTCGTCCTTCAAGGCTCAGCTCCGGTCCAATGACCTGGCTGCCGCTTACTTTTCGTCATCATCGAGGGCGCGCAGACGGCGCATGATGCCCAGGGCGCTGTCGCTGACCGCGATCTTGGAAATTATCTCCATCTTCTGCATGTCGTTGACGAACTTCTTCTGCATTCTCGTCTGATAGGCTTCCTTCAGCAGGTCGATGAGCTTTTCAAGCTCGTAGGGTTTGGGCAGATAACCGTAGGCGCCCAGTTTGGTGCATTCGACCGCCGACTCCAGCGAGCCATGGCCGGTTAGGATGATGACTTCGAGATACCGATGTTCCCGCTTGAGGATTTCCAACAGGTCACGGCCGTTTATGCCCGGCATCTTGAGATCGACCAGCGCCAAGTCGAACTTCTCGTATTCGGCGATTGCCATCGCCTGCATGCCGTTGGCGGCTTTGGCGACGTCGAATCCGCGCAGCTCCAGCCGCTTGGCGATGGAATTGAGGAAAGCTTCTTCGTCGTCCACAATCAGCAGCTTGATGTTTTTTTCGGATTTTTCTTCCATAAAGACCCCTCTTAAAGAAATCCATGCCGCGCGCGGCACAATAAACGATGAAAATAGCCGCTGTCCACCTTGTCCACCCCGTCCACCCCGTCCATCCCCTGCAGTCGGGCTGGAAGCCCGACCTACGCGTTCAGGGGCTATTTTCAAAGGAAACGCCATGCTGCGAGCCGCACAACAAAGGATGAAAATAGCCGCTGTCCACCTTGTCCAC
>CAZCEM010000166.1:0-5798 GCA_964497555.1 uncultured bacterium | reverse complement strand
TCAACAGACAGTGTGTTCGGCTGGTCCGGCGCGGAAGGCACATTTAAGGTGTCAAACAGCAGCACAAAGATGTTGGCATCCGCCTGCCGTATCATGTCATCACGGAGAAAGACCGTTTCGATGACCTGATTGCCATCCCTGATAGTGATATTGGTGGAATCGCCTAAGATGGTCTCCGGCAGGCTAAAGCTGTCTTCCATGGTGAGCTGAACGCAGTCTATCCTTTGACCTCTGGTAACTCGTGACGGCGTCAGGTCGCGGAAACTCGGCGCCCTTCCCCCGATAATCCGCCAAACCAGACGATCCTCATCCGGGCAGTAAGCATCAACATTCACCACGCCCACGCTGTCAACATCGCTGCCGACACCACCGCACACATGACAACCAACATAAACGGTGTCATCCTGAATCTGTCCCGTAGCGTCAACACTGAAAATAATGTCTATGGATTCGTGACTGCCAAGCAAAGAGTGCTCGTTGCCGGAGATAATCGCTTGCGCAAAGACGTCAGCCTCGGAAAAGAGGAGGCTGGCGGAGTTAAGGAAAATGGTGGTGTCTCCAGGATTAGTCACCCGAAGTCCAACTTCCAAGTTCTCCACTCCCTGCCAAATATCCCAGTTTTTTTGAGCCGGATTGTTGAGAATATAAACCGATTCTATCACCAGTTGATTAACGTAAATATGACAGCGGCCCTCAGCTTGGCCGACGCGGAAGTGCTCGCCTTCATAACGACCGTATTGAGCCCTAATCACCGCCCGCCCCGGCATGGGTCCCGCGTTAAAGTGAAACTCCAGCAACCCAGTGCTGTCCGTCTGGACTATAAGTGAATTATTGAAAGAGTCAGGCTCACTTACAGTATTAAGAAGACCCAATGAAGTTGAAAGCCTGAACCAGGTGCTGTCGCACGGATTTGAGTCGAAGTCAGTAATTTGATAGGAGATATAACTCCCCTCATCGACCAATATAATCGAAAAATCGGCTTCCAGCGCAAAAGGATAAAACTCCGCATAAGGTTCGCCGTGCTTAACGAATACCTTGACGGTATCGGATGCAAGCGTGTCTTGATTGTCTTTTGCCTCTGCGTAGAGCCTTATTTGCCGCCCACTGCCAACTGTATCGGGATGGTATATTAAGGGATAAAGACCGAAATCAATGGAATCGACTTCAATCGGCGGGAAGTTAATAAACTCCCAGTAGAGGGTGTCTTCGCAGCAGACGGTGTCGCGGTTGACTGGATTTAAGTCGGTGTCGAAGGCGTGGAATTCGAGTTCGTAGTCGTTGTCGGTGTTCAAGGCCTGCCATCGCTGTCCATTTAAACTTCCAGTGGAATCGGCAGCGGTGATGAAGTCAATCTGAATGTTGTACACCGCTCCCGGATAGACCGTGATTTCACCGCTGAAAGCTTCTATTGAATCCAACAACTGGTTGTTCTCATCCAACTGGTGGTACACCATCCTTAGCACCGCCGAGCCCGCGACATTGTTATCCAGTGTGAACCGGGCTGGATGGTCGTCTATTCGAGTGATGGGTCCTAAGCTGTCACCGTCGAACTGCCATGTTATTACAGTATCCGCCGGTTCAGTAGGAATAATATAGTCCACCATGTAGTTGTTAAAGGCATCATAGGGCAGCAGATAGAAGACTGTGACATCGTCAGCGCTGACGCTGGTCGGCCCCAACCGAGGCGCATCTTCTTCAGCAGCGGTTGTCAAGCGGATATAGCGCGGAATAGCCGCCGGAAGGACCGTTATAACTGCAGAGGAATCGAAAACCTCTTCCTGGTTGTTATTCAGAACTGTGGCTATAAGCCAACACTGGCCCCTTTTGGTGCCGGTGAAGGTGACGCCTTCAGCTGCATTCAAATTGCGGTTGACGTTTAATGGCTCGAGGTACCCGCATGAATCGCCGTCCTGCCAAACACACCTCCACTCAGCCGCCAATGTGTCAATACGGTTGCCCCAGCCGTTGTTGCGACCGCCGTAGCCGTCATAGCCGACCGCCAGCAGAGTCATGCTCTGGCCGGCATATATAGTGCTGTCCCTAGTGAATTCCCCTCCGTTATATCTTTCCTGTATCTTTAAAAAGACTGGATTTGCGCAGGCAACTACTTCGATCCACCGGTCAAGAGAATCTCGCAGAGATTGTTCCTCGCCCCAAGTGACAGCTGCTTGGATATTCCCACTGTCAGCTTCCAAGGGACAAAACCAGCAAAGAGCGGGATTGTCACTGTCTTCTTTTAGTTCACCGAGAACTTGGTCAGTGAAACTCCAGTCTATATGATAATTCTCCTCGCACCCATTCAACCGGAACCGGTTGTCATATAAATCGACGCCATGGCAGTAAATGGAGATAGAATCTGCGCCGGCAACTGCGTTCAGCCTCGCTGCTGAAGCCTGTGAAGTATCGTTTGACATAGACAAAAAGACATGATGGAGCGGTCCGCGCGACACGCTGATTTGACCGGTATTCGTCCATAATTGCCCGTAATTCACCATCAATCGGCCTGCACCTACAGTGGTGGCTGTGAAGGAGACTACGCTTCCCCACTCTGGATTAAGAACTCCGAGCTGTGAGGGGAATGCCAGCCAATGACCCTCCAGAAGACTTTCGGTCCTTTCACGCCAATTGCTGTCGTTGTCAAAAGAAACTAAGTGGAATAACGTGGTATCCGTTGCTTGCATTGAAATCAGCGAACGAGGATCAACAAACTGGTTTTGCTCATCCCATATCTCCAACCTCGCCGGCACGCCCACTCCGACTGAAAGAAACACGTTTTCGGATAAAATATCCGATACGCTGACAGAGAGAACATCCTCATCCGGTGCGTTGACCGGAGTGTAGATAAAGAAGTGCTCATCATCATTATTGAATCTATGCTCAGCGCCCACAGGATTGCCAGGATAAGTAGTGTCGCCTGCGTTGTCAAGCGACCACACTATATCCTCGTTCCCAAAGATGGAGTCCGGTATAGTGTTCCCGTCCGAGTCGTAGGGGATGAAGCCAAAAACATATTCGCTGTCAGCGCTGCAGCCGATGGTATCACGCGACACCGAGCGCCCGTTGCGGCTGACAACTACAGAAGCTATCAAGCCGGGAACCACCTGCAGCTCGCTGCTGAAGGCTTCTATCGGCTGACGGTTCTGGTCTTCGGGAGTATATACCGCGCGGATGTTGGCTCGACCCACAAGGTTGGCGGTGAATAGATAATGGGCGGAATGGTCGTCTTCTAAGGTATCAATAACACCAAGTCTGTCGCCGTTAAAGTTGAGACGAAGGGCTTCTTCAAAACCGGATAGGTCATCAATTCGCAGCAGGTTGTTAAAGGCGTCATAGGGCAGCACATAAAAATCACACTCTTCGTCAGCCGTGAAAATAGAATCACTCTCTCCAAACACCTCTGAATTGGCAGCCGGTTGACTGGCTACCTTCAGCCAGGATACCACCGCCTGACCGGTGATGGTGATGTCACCCGTTTCAGCAGCGGCGACGGTGTCTACAGGTTGATTTTGGGCATTTACTAACTGAGCCCGAACGCGGCATATGCCTTCGCGGCGAGCCGTTATAGTGACAGTGTGATCGATTATTTGGTCGGTAGTGTCGGTTTCTCCGACCAGTTCTATGTGGTCGGTGGTATCCAACACCGTCCATAGGGCGCGACGCAGACCTATCAGATTGCCGCTATCGCCGGCATAGGCATCGTAGCCCACGCAATGGAAGACTCGGCTGGCGCCCGCCGGCATCAGTATATCGCCGACGACAATGCCCTCCCCCCCGTCGCGATGCTCGTCAGGCGAGTATTGTATCTCAATTGTCGAAACCTCTTGATTCGGAAGCACTTCGATTTCTGAGTCAAGGACGTCTGACAGAGAATCTCCCTCGGTCGTCCTTACAAGGACCCGGATATTGGTGGTGCCAACGGAATCAGCGGTGAAGGTGGCTCGTCCGAGGCTGTCGTCTGGTTCGATCAACCCCAGCGTATCTCTCGTGAAACTCCATTCAATAGCGTCAATTTCGGCTTTAAAGATGGTCTCTAAATTCCGCCAATTATTGTAGTAGTCAAATCCTTGACAGAACAGTTCACGGCTCTCCCCCGCATGAATGCGCAGGTGAACCGCTGAAATTGGAATATGCCCTTCGCTGCCTCTTTCCCTCGACAGACGCACTTCATGCGGCGGTCCCGGCGAAACGCGAATTACACCCGTCACAGCTTCCAATGCATTATATGTTCCCCTTAAATAACCATCCCCCACAGTTGTGGCGGTCAAGGAGGCAGCATTTACCGAATCAACGTTTAGAACGCCAATCCGTTCCGTAAGAAACCAGTTGCAATTCAGAGGCTCTTCGGGCCCCTCGCGCCAGTTGGTGTCGCTGTCAAAAGAAACCAAATGAAATACCCTAACATCCACTGCATTCATTGCTATAATAGAATCGGGATTAACAGGGTCGTCGTTCTCATCGCGTATCTCCAAGCTATCCGGCGCTCCCACCCTGACAGAAAGCAACACGCTGTCGGCGGAAATGCCGGCTACAGCAAGTGAGAGTGTATCCTCATCCGGTGCGTTGACCGGAGTGTAGATAAAGAAGTGCTCATCATCATTATTGAATCTATGCTCAGCGCCCACAGGATTGCCAGGATAAGTAGTGTCGCCTGCGTTGTCAAGCGACCACACTATATCCTCGTTCCCAAAGATGGAGTCCGGTATAGTGTTCCCGTCCGAGTCGTAGGGGATGAAGCCAAAAACATATTCGCTGTCAGCGCTGCAGCCGATGGTATCACGCGACACCGAGCGCCCGTTGCGGCTGACCGAAACAGCACTTATCCTCCCCGGCGTCACCGTTACCGCTTCGCTGAACGCTTCAACGGGCCGTAGTCCACTATCAGCAGGAGTATAGACTGCTCGAATGTTCCCCTGACCGACACAATTGGCGATAAATCTAAAATGAGCTAAGCTGTCATCCTCCAAGCTCTCAATATCACCAAGATTATCGCCGGTAAAGGAGAGTCTAAGACTATCTTTAAAATTGGAAAGACTGTCAATTCTCAAAAGGTTGTTAAAGGCGTCATAGGGCAATACATAGAATTCTGGTGAATCATCCGCGGTAAAGACGGAGTCCTGCCCGGATCCAAATATCAGCCCATTGGCATCCGGCTGGCTGGTTATCCTCAATGAAGACACCACCGCCCGACCGATGACGTGAAGGTCGCCGGTCTCATCGGAAATGTCCTCCACAGGCTGGTTTTGCTCATCCACCAACTGTGCCTGGATGCAACAGACACCGTCGTGGCGAGCCGTTATAGTTACAGTATGGTCGATGATGTTGGTTGTATCATCATCAGTCTTACCCACCATATCGACTATGTCTTCGTGATCAACCGTCCACAGCGCGTTCTTCAAGCCTATCCGGTTGCCTTCTCCGGCGGCATGGGCGTCATAGGCAACGCAATAAAATACGCGGCTCTCGCCGGCGTTCAGCCACAAATTACGGACCACAATACTTCTCCCCTCGACTCCATCGTAGCAGCGGTGTTCTATAGGTGTAAACTGTATCTCTATAGATGCGACAACTGTATCAGGAATAATCTCAATTTCCTCATCCAGAATATCAGTTGCTATTGAATCGCCTGCGGACCACACGGCCGCAACTCGGATATTGGTGGCGCCTACAACCTCAGCTCGGAAAACTGCCCGCTCACCGTTTTCATCCTGTATAAGCTCACCCAGAGAATCCCCAACGAAGCTCCAGACAAGAGTGTCAATATCCTCCTTATCAATCCTCTCCAAATCGCGCCAGTTATT
>CAZCEM010000165.1:0-5807 GCA_964497555.1 uncultured bacterium | reverse complement strand
CCTTCGTGGTGGGGAAGCCACCATGACAATTCCCGCGAAAGCGGGAATCCAGCCCTAATTCCTTCTGGATTCCAGCTTTCGCTGGAATGATGCGTCTTCGACGCATTACATCCGTTTTAAAAAGAAAATGCACCCCTTAATAATAACTTTCCAGATGAGAGTTCAGCCTCGATAGGCTGCCTTCCATCGGTAAAAGAATTTTACTCAATTGTGACTTTTGCAGTGGAATGTGCTCCATATCACAACAACAGCACTCGCAATCAACGATTTTTTCAGCGTCAAAATGAGGTGTGTCTATTGAATCCCAACATCTTTAGGGAGTACGACATCCGCGGGGTGGTCGGCCGAGACTTGACGCCTGAAGCTGTCCGAGCCTTGGGCAGGGGCTTTGGAACGTATTTTCACCGCGCCGGCGTGAAGCGGATTTCTCTGGGCCGTGACGGGCGTCATTCGTCGCCGTCACTGCGAAATGACCTGCTGCAAGGGCTGAACGCAGCAGGCATGGACGTAGTTGACTTGGGCTTGGTGCCTACCCCGGTGCAGTATTACTCCACCCACCGGCTAAGCGTCGGCGGCGGCGTCATGATCACCGGCAGCCACAATCCGCCGGACTACAACGGCTTCAAGCTGTCGTTGGGCACCGAAAGCCTGTTTGGCGAGCGGATTCTGGCGATACGCGACCTCATCTTCAAGGATGACCTGGACTCCGGCCGCGGCTCACTCGAAGAATATAATATAGTGCCTGAATACATTGCTGATTTAGTCGGACGTCTGAAACTGCGCCGACCAGTGCGGCTGGCGGTCGATCCCGGCAACGGCGTGGGAGGGCTCACCTCCGAGCCGGTACTGTGCGGCCTCGGCTGCGAGCCGATGATGCTCAACGCCCGGGTGGACGGGTCTTTTCCGGCGCATCACCCCGACCCGACCGTAGAAGCCAACCTCACCCAGTTAAAGGACGCCGTGAAGGCGAACGGTCTTGAACTGGGCGTTGGTTACGACGGAGACGCCGACCGCATCGGGATTGTCGATGAAAAGGGCGGTGTCATGTGGGGAGACCAGATTCTGGCGGTGCTGGCGCGGGCAGTGCTGAAAGTCAAGCCCGGCAGCCGGATAATCGGCGAAGTCAAATGCTCCCAACTCCTTTACGACGACATCGCCAAGCACGGCGGCAAGCCTGAGATGTGGAAGGTCGGGCATTCGCTGCTCAAGCAGCGGATGAAGGAGACCGGCGCGGAACTGGCGGGCGAGATGAGCGGGCACATCTTCTTCAAACACCGCTACTACGGATTCGACGACGCGGTCTATGTGACAGGAAGGTTTCTGGAGATCGTCGCTGAAGCTGAGACGTCCGTCAGTCAGTTCCTTGCCGACTGGCCGACGGTCTATAATACACCGGAAATTCGCATCAGCAGTTCTGACGAGACCAAGTTCGAATTGGTCAAACGAGTGCGGGATTATTTTCGTCTTAAGTATGAGACCATCGACGTCGATGGGATGCGGGTGAAAATGCCCGGCGGATGGGGACTGCTGCGACCGTCCAACACCCAGCCGGTGGTCGTTTTGAGGTTTGAGGCGGATTCACCCGAAAGTTTAAATTCAATTCGAGACGAAGTGGAAACTGTGCTGGGGAGCATCCAGAAAACGCTGTAATCTGGCATGTTATTTGCCATTCCATTTTTCGGACAGCGTTTCAAGGGTTCTTGGGAACAAAAGGAAGCTGATTCCGTATGAGTTTGGTGAAGATGTCATGGGAAATGCCGAGTTTAAATGGGATCCCACATCTTGCACGGTTTTTTTTAAACAAGGGAGGTGCATCATGGTCTGCAATTTCTGCCGTCGCGACATCCGTGAGGAGGACCGCCGCTACTACAGCCGTCAGGCGGGTATGCGGGGGTACTACCATTGGGAGTGCTTCGTGGAAGCATGCCGCCAAGCCAACAAGATAGGCGCCAAGGAGATCGAAACCATCGCCGTGAGCAGCGGCGTGTACGATAGTTACACCGGCAATGAATCCGCGGATGAGTAATCGTAATGCCAGCTCTTACGCCTCAGACGGAAACCACTGCCGACAGGAAACTGCTGCGTCAGGGGCGGGCCAGGTGCCGGGAGCTGGCGTCCAGCCACTACGAGAATTTTGCGATTGCCGGTCGGTTTGCTCCGCCGGATGTGCGTCAGGACTTGCGCAACATTTATGCCTTCAGCCGTTGGGCGGATGACATTGCCGACGAAAAACGGAGCGGTTTTAATCCTTTAGAAAAACTCAATGAGTTTGAGCGGCTGCTGAAAGCGGCGGTCCACGGCGAGCAGGTCGATCCGGTGTGTTATGCGCTGGGCGAGACCATCCGGCGCCGAGGACTGCCGCTTTCGTTGTTTGAAGACCTGCTGGCTGCCTTCCGACAAGACCTGGTGAAAACCCGCTATGACACCTTCGCGGAACTGCGAGGCTACACCCGGTTGTCTGCGGATCCGGTGGGGAGGCTGGTTCTGGGAGTCTATGATATTAAGGATCCGGCTCTTTTTGCATTTTCCGACGATATTTGCACAGCCTTGCAGCTCGCCAACCACTGGCAGGATGTTCGAGAGGACTTTCTTCGGGGTCGAATATACATTCCCCGTGAGGATTTGGCTCGTTTCGGGGTGTCAGAAGAGGATATAGCCGGTTCGAATGCACACAGTGGTTTCCGCGAACTGCTCAAGTTTGAGGTAGAGCGCGCCGAGCGTTTCTTTGAGGACGGAAAGCCGCTGCTGCGGGCGGTAAAAGGCTCAGCAGCGGCGCAGCTCGAGTTGTACTGGCGCGGGGGAAAGGCCGCGCTGGCCGCGATAAGGCGGATCCGCTACGACGTGCTGAACCGGTCGGCGAAGCTGCAGCGGCGCGATAAGCTGCTGGTCGCGGCGGGCGCGTTGAGGAGAGTGGTTTTTTAAACACATGGGACACCAAGAGCACCAAGAATTATCCGTGTCCTTGTTGTTCTTGGCGTTCAAAGAATCGCCTTGAGACTGATTTGTTGTTATCTTTATATTGAACTTCCAGTTGAATGACCTTCGTGTTCGTATGCTTGATAAGTCATTAGACGATGCCGAGCCGAGGGAACTTGAAGAGGCATGGAAATACTGCGCCGGAATCGCCCGCCGTGCAGCAGGGAATTTTTACTATGCCTTTCTGTTTTTGCCTCGTGAATTAAGGCGGGGCATTTATGCCCTGTATGCCTTTCTGCGCGCCGGCGATGACGCGGCTGACAATGGGGATGGCGGGTCTCGGCAGTTGTTGAAGAAGCTCCGGCGCGGGCTGGATCTGGTATTCGCCGGCCGGTACTGCGACCGCCTCACTCTGGCGTTGGCGCACGCCCACCGGCGGTTCGTCTTTCCTCGTGAGCACTTCGATGAGATGTTCCGAGGATTGCAAATGGACCTCTCGGTAAAACGCTATCCAACATTCGAGGACCTGCGGCTGTACTGCTATCGGGTGGCTTCGACCGTAGGGTTGCTGTGCCTGCCCATCTTCGGGGCGGACACCCCGGAAGCCCGCTGCTACGCTGAGAATCTGGGAATAGGGATGCAGCTCACCAACATCCTGCGCGACCTCTGGGAAGACCTGCAGCGCGGCAGAATTTACCTGCCTGCCGAGGACCTGAACCGCTTCGAACTCCACGAATCGGAAATTTTTGCCGCATCTCAGGCGTCAAAGCTCCGGGATCTAGTTTTATGGGAGGCGCGCCGGGCGGAGCATTTCTTCCGAGAGGCTGAGAAGTGGTTTCCGGCGGATTTGAAAGCCAAACTGGCGGTGGCGCAGATCATGGGTGCAATCTATAAGACAATCCTCGACAAGATAATCGCCGCTGAGCGCTTTGACCGCTGCATTGAACTCAACCGGCGGGAGAAGCTCAACATCGGCTACCGGGTGGTGTCGGAATTAGGCGGGCTGTAGGCAGTAAGTTTAGAGCATTCTGAATTGTGCATCTCGTTCACCCGCGTCCAGCAGCGAGCTTAGAAACACGTCCAGCAAGCTGGACAAGCCACCCGACGACGTGCCTAATTGCCCCGAAAATAGCCCTCTCTTACCGCGTAGGTCGGGCGTCTCGCCCGACTTTTCCCCCCTGCTTCCAGGGGGGAAATACAAAGGGGATATTTTCATATTACGTGTTACGTGGTGGGGAAGCCGCCAATACAATTCCAGCGCAAGCTGGAATCCAGAACTACAGCTTTAAAATCAGAGAACCTCAAACTCGATTGCGTCTTGATGCGCTTTTATCCCTCGAATATAAAAATTCATCTTAATAATTGGAATTTCTATTGCATTTTATGATTCAATTAGATAACTTTAAAAGGATAGAAAGTTGGATAGGTTTATCCAAACGCGGCCATAGTTGCCTTTTCGCTGTAACATGTTCTATGTGAAGGAGGAACAAATGTTTAATGAGTGGAAGAAATTTGTGCTGGCGGCATTTGCCGCCGCTCTGGTGCTCGGCTTGGCCGCACCGCCAGCCGGTGCGATCTGGCATGTCCTTTTAGACGAGCACTTCAACAAGGACCAGCAGCAGGTCAATCTGCGCTGGCCCTGGATGACCGACCTGCGCAACGGTCGTCGTTGGCATTGGAATCCTCGCATTCCCTATCCGAACACAGAGCGCAATACCACCGATTACTGCTGGGGCATCCAGGACCTTATCTACAACATCCGGGTGACCCCTCAGGATGATATCCACCAAGCGCTGTGGTGCGCTTACACCAACCGAGGCGATATCAATAATCCCCGCTGGCCCGATGAAAACGACTACATGCCCAACCAGAACGCCTGGGTGTGGTGGGGCGAAGTCAATCCCGTTGAAGCCAGGGTGTCTCTCGAAAGGGCGGTGTCGGCAAACGTCTCTTTCTGGTTGTACCTGGATCTGACCAACTACGCTCGGGATTCGCTGAGCTTCTTTGCGCTCACAGATCCGAACCTGCTGACCACCACCAGCGCGAACACCTTCTTCACTCGCGTGCCGGTCGGCAAGACTTATTCTCACCGCATCAACAACGACTGGGTGTGGCAAACCTGCTATCTGGATTCGCTGCACGTCGGCGCCAGACCGGACTCCTTAATCAGCGTGCTGGGGCAGCCGCGGGTGTTCATCGGCTTTGTGTGGCAGTCGGACCAGTACGCGGTGCAGGCGGGCGATAAAGGCGCGTTCATCGACGACGTCATCTTCAGTTGGGACGACGGTCTGTTTGACATTCTGCCGATTGCGAACCTCTTCGGCTATCGCGTCAACCAAGACTCCATCACCTGGAACCACGTGACCCCCCGGCGCGACGAACAGGTCTATTTCAAATCCACCTACCGCGTCATCGGCATCGGAGAAACCCCTGAATTCACCATTCAGCTCGTCCACAACGAAGAGGTGATGTATTCCACTACCTTAACCCGCACAGGTTCGAGCGACACGACCTACACTGTCTTCGCTGACACTTTGTGGACGGCGGTTTCCGGCAATCATTCGTTCCGGTGGGAGTTTGACACGCCGGTAGCCGACAGCGGCTCGGTAGAGGAAGGCAACGAGCGCAACAACGTGCTCGCCTTCTCCTTCGACATTGTGGAGAATCCCCCGCCGGAGGTCGAGATTGCGCTGACTGACACCGTCCACCAAGTCGTGGTCATGGATGGCTTGAGTCCTATCAATCTGCGCTACACCATTTCGGATCCCGGGAACGACAACCGGTTCAACTTGATTCTATACTGGACGGCCGACACCACCGGTCTGGCTGCGGATCCCACCCTTGTTAGTAGGTACGGTTATGTGGGACGAGCCTTGGGCGTGCCGCGAGGC
>CAZCEM010000164.1:0-5809 GCA_964497555.1 uncultured bacterium | reverse complement strand
TAATGAGACATTGCGAAGGCGGCGTATAAGAGCATGGGTGTCGCTGTTCTCCAGATAGCCCTGCCTGTACATGCGGTTCGTGCATTCAGACGGCAGCGATAAGAGCAGCGTGTCCGTCAAGCGTCCTACGCTGCAATCGTTGGAGGAAGATGAGTGTTTTCAAGGGAGCCTCGTATTAGAACAAAATATTCCCCTCGGTGGAATAAAAGCAAGAATGCCGCTCAAGATAAAGCGAAGAAATGATATTCACAGGCTTCATTTAACTTGTTAATACTCTCCAACCACTTTATATTACGTTGTTGTGGAACAGCGATGATTGGTGAATCCAATCCTGCTACAGCGGGATCCGAAGGGACCAGCCCCGTCGCTATCAGCAGGAACGAAGGCAAAATCTGAGGTAATTGTTGAAAAAACAGTTAAAAGCGTCTTTTCTGGGAGGGATAAAGTTCCTCTGGCAAGGACGAGTTCTAACCCAGTTTTCCACTAAAAAAGTGCTCGGATTGTTTATTTTTTTACTCGAGCAATCTAAGCAAGCCTTCTCCCGGGATAAGCTTATGGACCTCTTTTGGGGGCAGTTCCCCGAAAGCCAAGCCCGCTACAACCTTCGATACGCTCTCTGGAACATCCGTAAACTCTTCAAGGAGACGGACCTGGATGTTGACCCACTGATTACCTCCCGAAATACCTGCCAGATAAATCCAGAATTCGACTACTCAACAGACGTGCAAGCCTTTCTAGCTGCTTTAAGCTGCTCGGCGGACCGCGAAAACAAACTCAAAGAGGCGGTCAATCTCTATAAAGGCGACTATCTGGACGGCTTCATCCTGCGAATTCAATCCGAATGGGAAGAATGGCTCTCCCAGCGCCGTGAGGAGTTGCAGAGGATGTTTCTGAACGCCGCGGTGGAATTAGCTCAGATTCAACTTAAAAAATCGCAAATCAACGAAGCCTTGAATCTCTACACCCGCGCCTTAGCATACTCACCCGATTTTGAACCCGCCCACGCCGGTCTAATTCTGGCTTACGCCGCGCAAGGCAAGATTTCGTCAGCGCTTCGTCAATATAATAAATACGTCGATATTATGAAGCGGGAGCTGCACGCTCCTCCCCGTCCCGACATCGTCAAGCTGGCTGAAAATTTGCGCTCCGGCACTTACGGGAGCTTCACGCCGGTTTCACCGTCCGTCGAGCCGGAGCCGATAGAGCCTGAGCCTGCCAAGATAATTCCTCCTGTGACCGTTACCGCTGAACCTGCGGGCATATTTCGCGCTGAATACAATCCCATGGAAGACTCCCCGGTCATGGTGGCGGCGGAGTCTATGTTCGTGGGGCGCGAAAAGGAGATCGAGGACTTCAAATCCATCCTCGCCGAGGTGGAATCCGGCAAAGGTCAGGTGCTGATAATCTCCGGCGAATTGGGCATCGGCAAGACTCGTCTCTTCCGCGAGCTGGTGTCGATGGTGCCGCCCGACTTCATCATCGGCGTTGGCGCGGCTGAGGAGCTTCACTCCTCGACGCCCTTGGAGGAGTTCCTGCACATCCTCGAAGCCCTGCGGCGCGACTCCCGCCTGCCGGAAGACCTTCAAATCCGTCTGGCTGAAATCAGCGCCGCCGCTCATTCCGGCGCTCAGGATGAAGAAACCCGTGAGCGTCTGTTCCCTCAACTGATTCGTCACTGGGTAGTTGACCTTTCCAGTCGAATCCCGCTCTTAATAGCCTTGGATGACATGCACTGGGCAAGCCAGGCGGTGCTCAACGTCTTCGCCTCCCTGGCTCAAGACGTCAAGCGGCTGCCCCTGATACTGGTGGGGATTTTCCGCACCTTCGAGCTGCAGTCGGAGGAGGATATATCCTCCTCGCTTATCAGCATCGCCCGCACCGGACGACTGTGGAGAATGGACCTTCCCAAGCTCTCCGAAGAGGAAACCACCCGGCTGATTCTTGAACAAACCCACCAGTTGTTCAAAGAAACCGCGTCCTTCGATCCCAAGAAGTTGTACCGGTTCTGCGGCGGGATTCCCCTCTATGCGGTCGAACTGTCGCGTTTTTTAGAGGAAGGTCGTCTGGACTTTCTCGACAGCCCTCTTCTGGATGAAAAACCGGACTTCACCCTCGACGCCGGCAGCTCTCTGGTGCCGCCGCTCATGGAGCGCATCACCAAGCTGCGCCTGAGCAAGCTGCCCGAATCTTACGTGGATCTGCTTAAAAAGGCCTCGCTGCTGATAGGAAATTTCTCACTCGAGCTGATATGCAAGCTGGTTCCCCTGGAATCTGAAGTAGTCGAAGACGCGTTGGTGGATCTGGAGCAGCGAAACTTCCTGTCGCACCGCGAAGACGGCGACCGCATGTATTTCAGCTTTAACCACCAGATGGTCAAGCTGGCTATCGCCCAAACCCTGACCGCCTTCGAGCGGAGGCGGTTGTTTAAAGCGATTATCGACGGACTCGAAATGGTGAGCGAAGGCATAGGCAGCGACCGCAAGGCTTACTACTATTACCATTCCGGAAATCACACCCAAGCCATTCCTTTCCTGCTCGCCAGCGCTGAATCCTGGCTGGCGCTGGGAGACCGCGCCAACGGACTGCAATACTCCAAAATAGCCTGTAAAATCGCCCTGGACAAGTTTTCAACCGACCCGGAGACACTGATTAAAGTCGTTCTGGCGCATGCCAACAACCTCATTAGTCAGGGTTCCATCAAAGAAGCCATCGACCTGTATAATAATGTCATCGGGCGCTTAGAGTCCGCCCGCACTTCCTCAGATAAAGTGGAACTGCTCGCCAAGCGCGAAGAGCTTAAGGAGCTGTTGAAGGCTGAGCCTTTTTCGCGCCCCTTGGTTTTTTCCCCTCTGGCGCTGGTAAAAACCAAGCGCGCGTTAGCTAACACCAAGCTGATTCAGGAGGACGTCGAGGGCGCCAAAAAACTGCTCGAAGAAGCGGAGGAACGCCTGAATCTGCTCAATCAAGATTCCCCTGAAGCCATTCGGGAATCGGGCATGATACTGCAGGTTCGCGCCCGAATCCTGCTCACTGAAAAAGACTATGCCAGCGCGGTACGAATGCTCAGCAACGCCATGGAATTATTGCTGCTGCACGGCATTTCCACGGAGATTGCCGAAACCTGGAGGCTGATGGGGGAGGTGTATTTGAACACCGACCGCCTGGATTATGCCCTGGAGGCGTTCACGCAGGGCCTGGTGCTGGCGGAGCAGGACCAGAATTTCGCGGAACAGGCGCTGTGCCTGCAATTAATGGCTCGTGTCTTCAAATTGGAAAACGCAGGTGAAGACGCTGAACAGCATCTGCGGAGAGCGGTGGGGGTGGGGAAGGCCGCGCCGGAATTGGGCAGCAAGTGGATTGGCATGCAATTGGAGTTGGTGAATCTGCTGATTGAAAGTCAAAAGAAAGGAGACGCCCTCATAATCATCGAAGAGCTTGAGGACAACCTGGACGCTGCTAATAACACCGTCCTGCTCAAGGAGGTCCGAGAGCTGCGGGAAAGGCTGTGTTAGTTATAGCTCCAAACTTGCCGAGAAAACCTTGTCGATGGAAACGGCGCCGTTGTCGCCGGGGCCTATTTCGGGGATGGTGAAGACCGCCACGCCCCTTTTTTTATCCCAGCCGACGTTCACCGGTTTGGATCCGACAAACTGGGACGTAAGCGAAACGGATTCGATGCTGCCCGTCATATACACTTCAAAGTTGACGTCGCGCAGCGCCAGCATTCCTTCATTTGAGAAACGGATGGTGATGCGCGTCGGCGTGACGTCCTCACTCGCCACCCTCAATCCCCGCCAGCCGCAGAATCTTTCCATCAGTTGATGAGCCGGAGCTATCCAATACCCAGAACGGTTCATCTCGTCATACATCAGCTTGGGCAGATTGCTGGATTTCTGCTCAAACAGGTTGTAATTATCGAAAATCCCCAGATACAGCCCTCCAACCCTGCCAATCCGCTCTACATCCGAGCCCATGGCGTCGGCAAGCTCCGCTTCGCCTTTGAATCCTTTATCAACCCATTCCGCGAGGGTGAGCTGACTCTTCGGCATGATCCCCATGGGCACTCGAGCTGAGAAACTGTACCATTTGCCGGGTTTTATCTCTTTCAAGGAGGGTCCGTAGCAGCGAGGCGCATCATCGCCGAGATAATAGTGGAAACCAGTTTCAGCGGCTGCCTGCAACGCGGTCCCATTGAACTCCCAGTTGGCTGGAAACAAGCCCTGCGGATTAGCGCCCGTCAATCCCTGAATAGTGCCTGCTTTCTGCATGAGAGCCTGCACCTCGCCTCCCAGCAACTGGGCAAACAACTTCTGAGGGTCGCTGAACTTGAGATATACGCCTCCGCTGAAGTTTCGCTCCCCTAGCAGACGCTTCGGCGGGAAGCCCTCATCGACGATTAAGTCCAGGGGCAAATCGGCTTGCCTGGCAAGAGCGATGAACTCCAGGGCTTTCGCCTCGTTGGATTGAGCGTCAAACATCAGCGCCCCGGCTGCTCGGCAGCCTTGAGGCCAGATTTTCGCCCGCACAACAGCCTCTCCGTGCAACCAGTGAATAGCGTTCAAGATGAGGCTTTTGATCACGACGTTGTTGTCCTTCTGGGGCTGCACCGGGTCAGTCGTAAAACTGAACCAGACAAATCGGCCGCGAAGATAAGTCCCTCGCAGAATCATCGAACCGGCGTTAGCCGCATACTGGCGCTTCTCTTTCCAATAAGGCCTGAACCAGTATCCGTCAGTCGTAACGCGCGGCTCGATAGTATTCATCGTCATAAAGCCGCTGTAGGTGAAAAGGTCGAGGTGGGTGCCAGGTGGTATCATAGCGGTGAGGGGGCTGTCGCTCTTCAATACAACACTGGTGCCGCCGGAAGGATCGAACACCGGATCCGACATCAAACCCCCGAACAACTGCTCCATAAACTGATAGCCAGCCCAATCGCCGTTCTCATCCCGGCAGCCGGGCGACCAGCAAGCCAATACATTCCCGCCCTCAGAAAGAAACCTCTTTATCCCCTCCTTCTCGCGGTCGGACAGCAGCAGCGCCCCCGGCAGGATAAGGATGTTAAAGTTGTCGTCAACACGGGCTAACTCCGGTTCGGTGATTACCTTATAAACAAATCCGTTCTGATAAAGCAGGTCATCCCAGGTGTCCGCGATATGCACGTCGTGCTGACCGGTCTGAGTCAAATCCTGCCAGACGAGTTCCTTCTCAGACATCCTCTCCATTTCCGCAGCGTACCAAAGGGTGTCGGCGCCGGGCCAGTCATCAGCGCGGTGCACCCAGGGCCATTCAACCGTGCCGGTTGAATCCGGCTTCAGGAAGTGCTCGGTGCGCAAGGGGCTTAAGAGCAGGATGCGCGGTTCGTCGGTGTCTCCCGCCACGCTGCTGCGAATGATGTTAAAGGAGAACCGCCCCAGCGCCATCCTCACGACCTGCAGGTAGCCCCAGACGCCTACAGCGCCCAAGAGCAACGCTCCGGTAATCAACTTGACAAGAAAGAAGCCGGCCCGGGAGGTGCTCCGAGGTATCTTAATCGCTTTGAGCTTTTTAGGTGCAGCTCCAGGTCGGGTTTGCATCATTGATTCCTATAACCAGTCTGACTTCGGCTTATCCGCATCGGTGACTTTGCGCTCCGCAATGCCTTCGGAGGTTCTCGGTCTTCCAGCGCCGGCAAGGGGACCTTTTCCAACCGGAGAAGGTGTCTGGGAGCGGGCTTTCAACAGCGCGTCTTGGGGAGACCTTGGCGATGCTGCGGGGAAGTGCTGCGCCTTTGATCCTGATATCTGAGACGTGGAAACCGCCGGTTCCGGAG
>CAZCEM010000163.1:0-5811 GCA_964497555.1 uncultured bacterium | reverse complement strand
TCCCGCGAAAGCGGGAATCCAGGATAAAATTATAAGTACTTGATATTTCAAATAGATAAACTCTCAATCTGGATTCCCGCTTTCGCGGAAATGACAGCGCTAAACTTCAGTAATAACCGGTAACCAACCAACATCAAGGACTCAACTTGAGAATCCGCGAGCGCGCGGGCGGTTTTACCGCTGCCAACGAAGTGCGGAAGATGGGGATATATCCTTACTTCCGCCCCATTGACTCCGACCAGGACACCGAAGTGATCATGAACGGTCAACGGGTTCTGATGATGGGTTCCAATAATTATCTGGGCTTGACCAACCACCCGGAGGTAAAAGCCGCGGCCATTGAAGCTGTCAATCGCTACGGCACCGGCTGCGCTGGGTCGAGATTCCTTAACGGCACCCTGCGGATTCATATCGAGCTGGAGGAGGCACTCGCCGAGTTCACCGGCAAAGAAGCCGCGCTGCTGTACTCGACCGGCTTTCAGGTGAATCAGGGCGTCATTTCGACCCTGGTCGGACGCGACGGGGCAGTAGTCATCGACCGCGACGACCATGCGAGCATCATCGACGGCTGTCGGTTGTCCTTCGGCAGAACCATTAAGTTCGAACACAACGACATGGCGGCTCTGGACAGGATTTTAGCGGGATTGAACGACGCGACGGGGCTTATTGTGGTGGACGGGGTATTCTCGATGGAAGGCGACATCGCGCCGCTGCCTGATATCATCCGGTTGGCACGGAAGCACGGCGCCGACGTGATGGTCGATGACGCGCATTCCTTCGGTGTTCTGGGAGAAAACGGTCGAGGCACTGCGGAGCACTTCCACCTCGAAGACGAGGTCGATCTCATAATGGGCACGTTTTCGAAGTCGCTGGCGTCCATCGGAGGGTTTGTGGCATCCGACGCGCCGGTTATAGACTACCTCAAGCATCATTCACGGGCGCTGATATTTTCCGCCAGCCCCCCGCCGGCATCGGTCGCGTCAGCGCTCGCGGCGTTGAGGATTATCCAGCGTGAGCCGGAGCGCCGCGTCAGGCTGTGGGCAAACACCCACCGCTTGATGGACGAGCTTCATGCAATCGGCATCGACACCGGTCGTTCAAAAACCCCTATCATTCCTATTCTCATTGGCGATGACTTTAAAGCGTTTGAGGTCTGCGCGAGGCTGCAGCAGGCGGGCGTGTTCGTCAATCCGGTGGTGTCTCCAGCCGTGGCGCCGGACGGCGCCTTGATCCGCCTGTCCATTATGTCAACCCACACCTTCGACCAGATCGACCGTGCGGTTGATGTCATCGACCGGGTTCTAAAAGAATGCAGCGTGCCCCGTCAGGGCGCGTCGGTTTAAACAAGTGCGACGAGGAGCGCCTCCGTGTCCGTAAAAGTCAAGCCTGTTGCAAATTCCAGAGACAAGAGCGAGTTCATCCGGTTCCCGTATAAGCTGCTGAAACGCTGGAAGACCTGGGTGCCGCCGCTGATATCCGACGTCAAGGACACTCTTGACTTCGTTCATAATCCCTTCTACCAACACGCCCGCATCCAGTTGTTCAACGCCTATTACGACGGTAAGATAGTCGGACGCATCGCGGGCATCGTCGATGAGAACTACATAAAGACCCAGAACCGCGCGGTGGGGCTGTTCGGGTTCTTTGAATGCGTCAAAGACCGGGCGGTCTCGGCAGCGCTGTTCAACACCGCCTCCCAGTGGCTGCGTGAGGAGGGCATGGTTCACATGGTCGGACCTACCAATCCTTCCTTGAACGACGAACTTGGCGTGCTGATTGACGCCTTCGACATCCCTCCAGCGGTGAAGATGGTGTGGAATCCACCTTATTACCCGGCGCTGTACGAAGCTGCTGGATTCAAGAAGGCGATGGACGTTTATGCCTACGACCTAGCGAAGGAGCATATGTCCGAGCGCCTTATCCGCATGGGCGAGAAGATCATGAAACGCACCAAAGTGACCTTTCGCAATCCGGATATGAAGAGATTCGATGAAGAAATCAAGATATTCCGCGAATTGTACAACCGCGCCTGGTCGGAGAACTGGGGCTTTGTGCCCTGGACGGAAGCCGAGTTCGAGCACGTCGCCAAGACGCTGAAGATGGTTATAGATCCAAAGGTGGTCTATGTGGCGGAACTCAACAGCAAACCGGTGGGCTTTTCCATGGCGCTGCCGGACCTCAATTTCGCCTTGAAACACCTGCGCGGTCGGCTGTTTCCATTTGGGATTTTAAAGCTGCTGTGGTACTCGCGCAAGATAGACCGCCTGCGCGTCGTCATCCTCGGCGTCGATAAGAAATATCGCAATCAAGGCATTGACACTGCGCTTTATTATATCAACTGGAAGGAGGGCACTTCTAAGAAATACAAGAGCGGCGAGGCCTCCTGGATTCTGGAGTCCAACACCGCCATGATACGCGCCGCCGAGATGATGGGCGGAAAGCGCTACAAGACTTATCGCATTTATGAACGCAGCCTCTGACGCCGCGGGCAAGCTGCTCTTCGTCACCGGCGCCACCGGACTGGTGGGCACACACACCGTCCGCTTGCTTGCCGAGCGCGGCTTCCGACTGCGCTGCCTGGTTCGTCCGACCAGCAACCGTTCCCGCCTGCCCCAGCAACTCGAACTGGTCGAGGGGCACCTGCTCGATAAACAAGTTTTAAACCGCGCCGTGGAAGGCTGCGAGGGCGTACTCCACATCGGTGGGGTGATAAAAGTTAAAAAGACCTCCGATTTCTACCGCATCAACGGCGAAGCCACGGCCCTGCTGGCTGAGGCTGCCAATCGGGCGGGCGTCAAACGTTTCGTCCTTGTCAGCAGCCAAGCCGCCGCCGGTCCCGCGGCGAATTCCGGAAGACGCTCCACGACCGACCGCCCCGCGCCGGTCACCGCGTACGGGCGCAGCAAGCTGGCGGGGGAACAGGCGCTGGCGGAAAAGTCCGACGCGATGTGGTGGAACATCATCCGACCGCCGGCGGTCTATGGTCCGGAGGATTACGCCTTCCTGCCGCTGGTGAAGGCGGTCAAGCGGGGCTTTAAGCTGCGACTCGGCAAGCCGATTAGGTTTTCTCTCATCCACGCGGCGGACTTGGCACAGGCACTGCTGTTGACGTTGACGTCAGACCTGCCCTCGGGCGGCATTTGGTATGCCACCGACGGCAGGGAGCACGACGACGGCGAGATGACGCAGTTAATTGCCGAGGCACTGGGCGTCCGGGCCGTTACGATTGTCATCCCGAGATGGTCAGCCTATGGCATTGCTGCTCTGCTGGAAACATGGGGCAAGCTGACCGGCTCGGCGGTGCTGCTCAGCCGGGATAAGGTCCTCGAAATCAGTCAGAGAAACTACACCTGCGACGACCGTCCCTTTCGAGAGGCGACCGGCTTCGCAAATGAATACAGCCTGCGAGAGGGCCTCGCTGAGACCGTGCAATGGTATATCGAGAAGGGCTTGATTTGACAGAGGGATACAGACCGGATTGCGCGTTATGTCGTCTGGTGCAGGATGGCGAGTTGCTGACGCGGCTCGTATATGAAGACGACCGCATCATCGTGGTCGATTGCCTGGTGTGCCGGGTGCCGATGGCGGTATTGAAGACGCATCGGGCTTCGTTCGTGGAAGAGGAGAAGGCCCATATTCGACGGTATTTCCGAGAGTTGCTCGCTTCAAATCCGATACCTCTGGATAGGTGCACTGACCTGAGTCGGCTCTATGGAGGGGAGACGTTGCTCGTCCATCCGGCTTCAGCCTGCTGGGTGATCGACTGGGAGCAGCGCCGGATTCCCGACCACGCCCACTGCCACTTGCGTCCGAGGGGCTTCCCGAACACATGTCAGTGGGAAACGGTGTGAATTTGAGAGGGCTTGTAACTCCGTTAATTCGGCGAGGAAAAACCGCAAACGCAGCTTTTAGGGGATTTAATTCTTGCCAAAACTCGGTTCAGAGCTAAAACCGATTCGCGTTCGCGTCCAATCTGAGAACCGGGCGTTTGAGATTGCAAAGATCTGCAACGCGAGAGGTTGGAAATTTATTGCTGAACTTGCGCCCAACGACCCTGAAGACGTGGTCGAATTCGATTATAAGCTCAATCCAAGCAAATATCTAAAGGAACCGCATATAACACATCTTGATCACAAGGCTAAGGCTAAGGAGGGGGCATCGGTGAGCAGGAACGACCCCTGCCCCTGCGGCAGCGGGAAGAAGTATAAAAAGTGCTGCATGTTAAAGTGAGCAAGTTAGAAAGTTCGAATGTTTGAAAGTTCGAAAGTTGGATGCCAGCTTTCGCTGGCATGATGCGTCTTCGACGCATTGGCTCTGTTGTCAAAAAGAAAAGGCATCCCTTAATAATAATTTGCATCTGTCGAAAATGTTTGATATTTTTATACAATGCTGATAAGCAATCTGAAGAATCCCCCTTAGGAAAACAACCTGCCTTAAGCTGCCTCTGGGGAATATCTTCTTTTGCCGTCCAAGTGGAGAACAATCATGAGCGCGCCACAAAGAACCTCAGTCTTTGTTCTGGTGCTCGCGCTGGCATTCTCCGCCGCTGCGCCGAGCCGCTGCCAGCCTCGAATCACCCTCAATCCTGAACGTTTGGAGATAGAGGGCGCCTACCGAGACTGGAATGACGAAATGCCTCATCTCCCCTGCATCGAATACTCTCCCCAAAGCTTTGAGATTTCCAACACCGGCGACGAGCCGCTGGTCATTGAAGCCATCACCTTCGATGAACACGAGTTCGATTGGCTTTGGATTACTCCGGAGCAGCTTCGATTGGAACCCGGAGAATCCGTCGTCGTCGCGGTCGAGCTGGATATGCCGCCTCTTGGCGAAAGTCAAGTGCCGGTTGTCATTGTCTCCAACGATCCTGAGCGGGGGGAGCTGCCATATCCTATAGGTTTTTACTTTATGTACATCCCCTGGCTCGGCTGGGATCCGCCGTTCGGGATTGAGGACGAAATCTACCGCGGCGAAACGCGCGAATACCCCCTGCGCGCCACCAACAACGGCGAGGAAGCGCTCTTCATCGAAATACAATCGATGGTCATCGGAGAGGGTGGTCTTCAAGCGTCTGTATGGCCTGAGGAGGCCGAGATGGAGCCTTGGGAGAGTCTCGACGTCGTCTTGACCGTCGATGCTATGGAAGCGGCTGCCGGTGATTATGAGGTTCTTCTGCTGATTTTAACGAACAATCCCGACGAAGAAGCGCTCGAATATTCAGGCCTCATTACAGTACTCTCCCGACCGGTGTTGCGTGTGGACTTCCCCTATGAAGGCTTTCCCGTAGTCCTGGACTGGAATCGGGCCTTTTTCGACGTCTTCTGTGGCGGTCCCTATGATCTTGAGATAACGGTGACCAACGAGGGCGATGAGGAGCTGCGTGTAACCGACATTGCGTGCAACATCGACGAGTTCACGGCGGAGCCAACCCAGTTTGCCTTGGCGCCCGGTGGCGTCCGCGAGGTGGCTGTGACCTTCAACGCCGATGAACCGGGTGACTACGAAGGCGTCCTGACCATTCGCTGCAACGACCCGCTGAATGAGGAATACGCTGTCAACCTGCACGCTGAAGCCTTAAATCCGCCGGTTGTCACCGTTCACCCGCGTGAAATCGAGGAGTGGATGTATCCAGGGCAGGTGGAAGAATATGAGCTGACCATTGGCAATGAAGGCGGCGCGGCGCTCAGATTCGAAATCGAGAAGGAAATCATCGAAGGTCTCAATAGAGATGCGGGCATTGGTAATCCTCGGCGGCGGGATGAGACTTCAGGTCCCCGCCGCGACGACGGCGGCGAGGTGCTGGCTGAAGTC
>CAZCEM010000162.1:0-5828 GCA_964497555.1 uncultured bacterium | reverse complement strand
TCGGCACAAGCGCTAAGGGGGGAGGGCTGTGCCCAATTTTAAATCGTGCACGTCAACCTTATCGGTTAATATTATATGTCTGATAAGAAATATTATGTAAAGTATCTTCTGCTTATTACCTCTTTACAAATCCACTGAAGACGTATGAAGCAATCTCGGAGACTGCTTCGCCTGCCTTCGGCAGGCTCGCAAAGACGTTAAACCAGAACATTCACTGCGCCACGATGTTCAGAATCCGGTCAGGGACGAAGATGTTTTTAACCACCGTCTTGCCTTCAAGCCGGCGCATGACCTTCGCGTCCTGCCCCGCAGCAGCTTCAACGATGCTCTGAGCCGAACCCTTAACAACCTCGACAGTGGTCGTCAGCTTGCCGTTGACCTGCACCGCAATGACGACCTTGCTCTCGGTCAGAGCCGCTTCGTCCCAGCCGGGCCAGGATTGCTGGAACACGCTGTCCTTGTGCCCCAGCAGCTCCCACAGTTCCTCGCATAAATGCGGCGCCAGAGGCGCCATCACCTGCGTGAACTTCTCCAGCGTTTCCCGCAGGAACGGTCGGTTAACCTGCGCCGGTTCGGCGGTGTAAGCATACAGCGCGTTGACCAGCTCCATCAGCCGAGAGATAGCCGTGTTGAAACGGAATTGCTCCAGATTGGCAGTCAGTTCCTTGATAGTGTAATTTAAAACCCGGTTGACTTCGGAATCAGCTATAAACTCCGAAACTGCCGCTGTATATTTACCTTTCTTGGCGATCCAGTCCTGGAACAGCCGCCACACGCGGTTCTGGAATCGCCGGATGCCGATGATGCCCTCGTCTGACCACTCGCCGCCGACCGTGAAGTCGCCCATAAACATCAGATACAGCCGGAAGCAGTCCGCCCCGTACCTTTCGACGAACTCGTCGGGATTAACCACGTTGCCCCTCGATTTGGACATCCTCGCGCCATTGTAGGTGATGATTCCCTGATGAACCATCTTGACGGCGGGTTCATCGACCTCAAGCAAGCCAATGGAATGGAGAAACTTCGTGATATATCGGGCGTAGATAAGATGCCCGGTGGCGTGTTCCGGTCCTCCGATATAAACATCCACCGGCATCCACGCCTTTACCCTCTCAGGGCTGAAGGCGCAGACATGATCGTCAGTCGAAATATAGCGCAAAAAATACCAGCTCGAATCGACAAATGTATCCAGAGTGTCAGGATCCCGGCGAGCCGGTTGACCACAGTTCGGACAGGTCGTCGCTATGAAAGACTCAGTCGCTCCTAAAGGCGAGGCGCCCCTTGGCTTGAAGTCTTCTATCTCCTCTGGCAGCAGCACGGGCAAGTCCACTTCCGGCACTGGCACGATACCGCATTGGAGACAATGGATAACTGGGATGGGCGCGCCCCAGTAACGTTGTCGGGAGACCGACCAATCCCGCAGGCGGTAGCTGACGGTGGCTTTGCCTCTCCCCTGCCGTTCAAGCCATTCAGTTACCGCTTTCTTGCCGTCCACAGAGCTTAAGCCATTGAATTTACTGGAGTTGCACATAACGCCGTATTCGACAAAGGCGCAGCCGCGGTTGGAAACCTCCTGCCCGTCCTCCGGCTTTATCACCCACGCCAGCGGCAGGTGATATTTTTCAGCGAATTCATAGTCGCGCTGGTCATGGGCCGGCACGGCCATGACCGCGCCAGTGCCGTAGCCCGCCAGCACATAATCGGCGATCCAGATCGGCAAGGCTTTCCCATTGGCGGGATTAACGGCATACGCACCTGTGAACACGCCGGTCTTGTCTCGCTCAGCAGCGACACGCTCCAGCTCCGACTGAGCCTTGGCTTGAGACACATAAGCCTGAACCTCGGCCCGGCGGTCAGGGGTGGTTATTCGCTCGACGAGTTCATGCTCCGGGGCTAAGACTAACCAGGTCACGCCGAAGAGGGTATCAGCGCGGGTTGTGAAAGCGCGGATGACCTCTCCCCCACCTTTAACCGGAAAATGAATCTCCGTCCCCTCGCTGCGGCCGATCCAGTGCCGTTGCATGGCTTTGGTGGACTCGGGCCAGTCGATGCGGTTCAGTCCTTCCAGCAGCGCGTCAGCGAAGTCTGTAATGCGAAAGAACCACTGGGTCAGGCTGCGGTTCTCGACCATCGCCGAGCAGCGTTCGCAACGGCCTTCGCTGGTCACCTGCTCGTTGGCCAGAACCGTTAGGCACTGAGGACACCAGTTGACAGGGGCTTGTTTGCGGTAGGCAGCGTTATGATGGAGCAGTTGGAGGAACAGCCACTGTGTCCAGCGGTAGTATTCGGGCGACGAGGTGATGACTTCCTTGTCCCAGTCGATCATCGCGCCTATCTGCTTTATCTGCTCGCGGATGTAGCTGATGCTTTCAGCGGTGATGCGAGCCGGATGGACGTTGTGCTTGACGGCGAAGTTCTCAGCGGGCAGTCCGAAGGAATCAAAGCCCATAGGCTCGAAGACGTTGAAGCCGCGCATCTTCATAGCTCGGGCATAGATGTCGGTGCCGCAGTAGTTCCACCAGTGGCCTATGTGCAGCTTCTTCTCGGACGGGTAGCTGAACATGACCAGCACGTACTTCTTGTTGCCGGGATGATCCAGATCGACGCGGTGCGCGGCGGTGCTTTCCCAGCGTTCACGCCACTTCCGTTCGACTCTGCCAAACGGGTAGCCTTCCAACCGATCCTCCTGACGATAAAAAAGCCGTCGCGAGGGGCGACGGCCAAAGCTGTCGGGGCGACTGGATTTGAACCAGCGACCTCATGGTCCCGAACCATGCGCGCTACCGGGCTGCGCCACGCCCCGAAGGACAAGAAGTTAAAGTTAATTTATGAAATATGGAAAGTCAAGATTATTAAGGTGATCTCTGAGGTTGGATTTAGGATTGGAGAAAAAAATTCAGAATGCCCCAAGTATAAGCTGGTTACCTGGGAAATCGCTGTTAATCCAATAAAATCTTCATTGGATTTCTTACTGATTTTTTTCCATTGCGTCTCTCCCACTTCCTCATTATCTTAAATGAAATTATTCGATCCATTTACCCATAAAGGCTTCCACGCACACCCTAACCTCACTTTGAGTCCGGGCGGGAGACCGGTGTAGCCGGTCCTGCTTAGCTCTCTACGCGCCTTGACCGCGAGGTGAGGTTCACTCCGTCCGGCCTCGCCGGTAGTTCTGCTCTTCTCTTATCCTGTCCTGCCTCTCCTCTGTCGGTTGGCGCGTCAGCATCATCAAACACTCAGCCCTCAGGGGACATTTCCCGTTTTGAGGCTGCGATCGTTTGCAACGAAATCAACAGCCTTCACCGATTTTAACCAGTAGTGAAAGGCGTCCATTGTATGTGCCATAAACAACAGGAGGAGTACAGTGAAGAAAATCGACGTAACCTTGAAGAACGTTCAGGACGTTTATGACGGTCCGGAAGGCGTTCTGTGGGAACTCATCATGGGCGAACAGATCCATGTCGGTGGCTTTAAGTCGAGCATGGAACTGGCGACCCGCGCTGGCATCAAGCCAAATATGCGAGGAATCGACCTGTGCAGCGCTCTGGGAGCGGGCTGCCGATTCCTCGTCAAGAACTTCAAAGTCAACATGGTCGGTCTCGACGCCACCCGCACCATGCTCAACAAAGCCGTTCAACGCGCCAAAGCTGAGGGATTTTCGAACCGCATTGCCTTCCGCCAGGGCGATGTGACGGAAATTCCCTTCCCCGATTCGAACTTTGACTTCGTCTGGGGCGAGGACGCCTGGTGCTACGTCACCGACAAGGAACGTCTGCTCGCTGAAGCCGCACGGGTTTTAAAACCGGGCGGGACGCTGGCGTTCACCGACTGGATAGAAGGCCCCAATGGACTGTCCGAACCAGACGCCGAGCGCATCAACCGATTCATGAAGTTCCCTTACATGGAGAGCCAGCAAGGCTATGAAAAGCTGATAGCCGAGTACGACTTGTCAATCGTCGAATCCACTGACCTGACACCGGAATTCGCCGATTATGTCCAGTTCTACATTAAGATGCTGACCGACCAGCTCACCTTCGACGCCTTGAGAATCATCGGCGACAACATGGAGATGTTCCAGGCCATGGGCGGCGAGATGATGTTCATGGGTGAGAAAGCCCGCGCTGGCGAGATGGGACGGGGACGGTTCATCGCGAGGAAATGAATGCTTTAAACACCGCGCGCCTGCCGAAGGCAGACGAAGCAATCTGTAAGGTTGAGATTGCTTCGCTTCGCTCGCAAAGACGGGGATTGCTTCGCTTCGCTCGCAAAGACGGACAACAACCTTCAACAACAACCTATGTTAAACTTATCCTTGGGGGAGGGATGGTTGAAGCCGTCCCTCCTCGCGCTTTGTTTCTGGGGCGTCTGGGGCTTTCTGACCAAGCTCAGCGCTGATAGAGTCCCCTGGCAGACGATGATGATCTTCTACGCGGTCAGTGCGTTGATCATCGGCTTTCTGGCAAAGCCCTCGCTGCCGTCGGGGGACATTCCGCACGCCTGGGGATTGCTGGCAGGTTTTGCGTGCGCAGTGGGTTTTCTGTACTTTTATATCGCCATGTCGCGTGGTCCGGCGTCGGTAGTAATCCCGCTGACGTCGATGTACTTGGCGCCGGCGTCGATATTGGCGTTTCTGTTCCTGTCCGAGCCGGTCACGCTGAAGAAGGTTCTTGGCATCCTCTGCGCAGCGGCGGCGGTGCTGTTACTCGCGGGTTGAACATGGAAGAAATCTACCGACAACTTGCGGCCGCGGTGGTGGCAATGAACGCGGAAGAAGTTCGACGGCTGTCGCATCTATCGCTGGAACTCGGATGTCCACCAGAAGCAGCTATCACTCAGGGTCTTGCGTCAGGTATGAACGAAGTGGGGCGCTTGTTCGCCTGCAAGGAATACTTCGTGCCGGAGGTATTGGTCTGCGCGCGCGCTATGTACGCCGGTTTCGACATCCTTAAAGATAGAGTAGTCGCAGGCGCGCTGCCCGACAAAGGCGTGGTGGTCATCGGCGTAGTGGGCGGGGATTTCCATGACATCGGCAAAAATATCGTCCGGCTGCTGTTGGAGTCCGCGGGTTTCCGTTTAATCGATCTGGGGAAGAATGTCAAGCCTGCGCGCTTCCTCGAAGCGGTGGCGCAGGAACAATCCGCCATTGCCGCGTTGTCAACCCTGATGACCACCACCATGGACAGCATGGGCGAAACTGCCGCGCTTCTGAAGCATGAATTTCCCAGCTTGAAAATCATGGTGGGCGGCGCGCCGGTAACGCCGGACTTCGCAGCGTCCATCGGCGCGGATTTCTACGGCGAAGACGCTCGAGACGCCGTGCGAGGCGCGCACCTGTTGGGAGGGCTGACCTTTGCGGACTGAGGCTTTTAGACGTGTTTTTCCACGCCTTGCAGGCGTCCGCAACGCCCGCGGTGTGATGGTTGCCGCAGACCACACAGCTCGGCTGATCGGAAGAACGGTCGAAGCGCTGTGCAAGGATGGCGCACTGCTGGCCGAAGGCGTGATTCGCGCTCAAAACCTCTATCAGGGTGATTTCACGTTCATTTTCATAGACACCGCTTTGGAAGCGGAAGCCTTGGGCGCTCGGCTGGAGTTTTTCGACACCAAACCGCCGGAAGTCATCCAGCCAGTGGACTGGCGGGATTTGCGGTTTAGGGACATCACCAGCTTAGGCCGAGTGCTGGAGATGTTCCGCGCGGCGGAGATCTGCCGAGCCGAGTTCGGCGAAGAATTCCGGTTGTTCTTCTCGATAAAGGATGCCTTCAGCCTGGCGGGGCGGGTTCTTTCGTCGGAGGATTTTCTGGAATCGACCATTGCCGAGCCCACCC
>CAZCEM010000161.1:0-5828 GCA_964497555.1 uncultured bacterium | reverse complement strand
CCTAATTTCTTCTGGATTCCAGCTTTCGCTGGAATGATGCGTCTTCGACGCATTTTTTCAATGTTTAAAAGAAAATGCACCCCTTAATAGATTACTTCTCCCCGATCCAGTCGCAGGTCGCACCGATGATATTCGGCTGATCCCTGACGACAACCTTGATATTCGACAACCAACCATACACGGAGCGATGATGAAAAAACTCCTGGTCTTGATTCTGATAGTCGTTCTTTCGCACAGCGCCATCGCGGCGAGCCTCAATTGGTGGGGCTTGGTGTCCTTTCGCGAACGTCACGAAGTCCTCACCGAGTACACCGACTACACGCAGTCGGGCGAGCCCGGCACCGAGCGCTACACCGACTGCAATTCGACCACCAAGCTGGGGTATAAATTGGGCGTCAAGCTCGACCTGGCGGAACATCTCAGCGCGGCTCTAACGCTTCGTTCCGGTCTGCGCGCCGAGCAGAAAGGCTCGGTCATGTGGCAGGACATCAACAATTCCACGGGTTTGCTTCCGGGGATTCAGGAGGCCTATCTGGACTGGAAGACGCCTTATGTGGAAGCTGAACTGGGCAAGATACCTCAGGACGGCACCGCCATGTGGGACCTCTACGCCGCAGTCAATCAGACCGACGAGCGGCTGTACAATCCCACCGACGGCATCTTCAACGACCGCTTCGCGGCGCTGAACGGCGCCCGCATCTCTGTGCCGGTGGACATCTTCCACGAGGAAATCACCGAATATCAAGGCTACAAGCTGCCTCAGCCGGTAGTCTTGTCCCATCTGAGCGTGACCCCCCGTGCAATTTACCATGTAGATAAGGTCGCCGGCTATCGCCGCGACTGGGCAGCCAGCGAGCAGCCCGATGAGCGCGACCTCGACTGGTACGCGGTCTTCATCGGCGCGGAGATGAACTACGCCAATCCTCTGCTGGACTATACGCTGGACGCAGATTATGGAATGCCCTATCGTCTGGGCGACAAATACATCCAGGACGACAAGGACTCGGTTTATGCCGCTGAAATGATCTGGGGGGTGACCAACACTTTGAAGTCTCCCCTAATTTTCAACCTGATGCTGCAGATGAGCTTCGGATACAACTGGCGCGACAGCATCTTCACCGCTCGGTTCTGGGATTATACCGCTGCGGCTGAATTCAAGGGTTTTCGCTTGACCGGACGCTATCAGGTAGGCTCGCACGAGCACGAATTTGGCAATTATATCGGCTCGAAAGCCCTCAATTCCGCTTGGCACGTCTATCTGAATAAAACCGTGTGGGATTTGGACATCCAACCCCGCGTGATCTGGTTTAAAACCGACATCGACCAGGGAGGCTTGCGAAAGCAGCAGCGGGCTTTGACGCGGTATGAACTTACGATGACGGCCAAGTTTTAGAAATGCAGAATGCAGAATGCAGAATGAATAGCGTGTTCGGTAAGGAAAAATCAGACTTCTCTCGATATTCGAGCGGAAGAGTCTGGCTAATAATTGTCCAAGTGGTGTCGAAACGCCCAGCACACGTCATTCCAACGAAAGTCGGAATTCAGAGATAATGTCTAAATGTCTTGATTATGCAGGACATGCAAACTATCCGTCTGGGCTCCGGCTATCGCCGGAGCGATGTGAGTCGAAGTATTTCGTCATTATTAGACAGACTCTGAAGCCAAAATGCGAAAAGATTTTTCTTCAAAAGACATGCCCCTTTCCCTCCCTAAGCGGCCCTAGACATTCTTTATTCTGTATTCTGCATTTCTTTATTTCCCGTCATATCCTTGACTTTGCCTTGGATTGGATTTAAATTAACTGGTTATGTCAAAAACCCCTGATAATAATTCCGGTTCAGCCAGCAGGGTGAGGGTGCGGTTCGCTCCCAGCCCCACCGGCGACCTGCACGTCGGCGGCGTGCGCACGGCTCTGTTTAACTGGCTTTACGCCCGGCACACCGGCGGCAAGTTCCTTCTGCGCATCGAGGACACCGACCGGCAGCGCTCCACCGAAGCCGCGATACAGGTGATACTTGACGGCATGAAGTGGCTGGGGATGGAGCCTGACGAGGACATCCTCTATCAGTCTCAAGGCGTAAGTAGGCATCGCGATGCAGCCCTGAAAATTCTTGACGACGGCAAAGCCTACCGCTGCTTCTGCGACCCGGAGCAGATAGCCGCGCAGCGCGAGGAAGCCCGCGCCAAAGGCACACCCATGAGCCTGATGCGGTGCTGCGCCCACCTGAGCGATAGGGAGATTCAGATGAAGCTCAACACCGGCCAGCCATACGCGATAAGGCTGCTGGTTCCGGATGGCACCGTCACCTTCACAGACGGCGTGCACGGCGAGGTCAGCGTTGCTGGCACGGAGATCGAGGATTTCGTCATACTACGATCGGACGGCACGCCGACTTACATGCTGGCGGTGGTGGTCGATGACCTCGAAATGGACGTGAGCCACATCATCCGCGGCGATGACCACCTGTCCAACACTCCCAAGCAAATCCTGCTGTACCAAGCCTTAGGGCGGACGCCGCCGCTGTTCGCGCACGTACCGACCATTCTTGGTCCTGACAAGAAGAAGCTGTCCAAGCGGCACGGCGCGACGTCTGTAACAGCATACCGAGACATGGGCTATCTGCCGGAGACGCTGGTCAATTACTTGGGGCTGCTGGGCTGGACGCCGGGGGATGACCGGGAGGTCATGGAGGTTGAGGAGCTGATTCGGCTGTTCGACATCCCGGGCATCAGCAGGAGCAGCGCGGTGTTCGACGAAGCCAAACTGCGCTGGCTGAACGGACATTACATCAGCCACAGGGAGTTCACCCAAGTCAGCGGTGAGCTGACAGTACTCGGCCGGCAGGCCGCAGCGTCAGGCGCGTTGAAGTCCGAGCCGACCGCGGCTGAGATTGAGACCGCCTGGTCGCTGCTGAAGAACCGGATTCACCTGCTGCCGGAACTGTTCGAGTGGGGGCTCTATCTATTTCAGGATCCCTCAGACTACGACGCCAAGGGCGTGAAGCAGCTTTTAGAGGCGGCTGGCGCGGCGGACAATCTGGACGCGCTGGCGGAGGTATTCCATCGTCTTGAACGTTTCGACGAGGCGTCCGTTGAGTCGGCAGCGAGGGAATTCGCTGAAAGCCGCGGCGTCGGCGCAGGCAAGGTCATCCACCTGCTGCGGATGGCGGTTTCGGGCGTTACCGGCGGTCCCGGGCTGTTCGAGCTGCTGACGGCGGTGGGCAGAGACGCGGTAGTTCGCCGTCTGCGAAAGGCGACGGAATGGGCGAGAGGAAATGCAGAATGCAAAATGTAAAATGCAAAATGAAAAATGTAAAATAAACATCCTGCAAGTTTTACCTGGCAGCCTTTACATGGATACATGTCTTGCAAGCTGCAAATATCAAACCCATAATTTTGCGTTCTGCATTTTAAAAACTTTTACATAGGAACTAGGTTTCAACATGAAACGAACCTATCAGCCCTCCAACCGGAGACGCCGCAATAAGCACGGCTTCCGTGAGCGCATGGCTGACCGCAACGGCCGCAAGATACTGGCACGCCGCCGCTCTAAAGGCCGGCGCCGGCTGACGGTTTCCGACGGGATGGAGCGCCACGACTGATGACCGCGCGGCTCAACCGTCTCAAGGGAAGGACAGTATTCCGGCAGATATATAAGTCGTCTATCCGTTGGAACGATGCTCATCTGAAGGTTTTTTTTTAACCGGCAGCGAGCCGCTGCGTCTGGGCTTGACCGCTCCGCGATCGAGCGGCGGCGCCGTCAGGCGCAATCGGGCGAAGAGGATTATGCGCGAGCTATACCGTCAGCGCCCGGACGTCTTTCCCGCAGCAGGCGCGATGCTTTTCCTCATAAAAAAATGCGACGAAAGGAGCGCAATCGAGGCGGAAATGATACGATTGGCTGAGAGAGTTAAACGTCAGTTTGACCCTGACAAAGGGCGATCAAGCCCATCATGATCGTTCGCCCTTTTGTCATTCTCATCCAGCTTTACCAGCGATTCGTCAGTCCACTGTTCGGCGCGCGCTGCCGGTTTTATCCTTCCTGTTCGGAATATACGATACAAGCATTGGAGAAGCATGGCCTGATAAAAGGCGCAATGCTGTCCGCCTGGCGAATCCTGCGCTGCGGTCCGTGGAGCGCCGGCGGCTTCGATTTTGTGCCTTGAAATAAAAGATATACGTCATGGATAAAAGGACCATCCTCGCTTTTCTGTTGATAGCGGCAATTCTGTTCTTCTGGAACGATTACCTCCGCTTGATGGGCTACGCGCCTAAAACAAGCGCTCCCGATTCCAGCGCTGTCGGAACGGTGAAGGACTCAACTATGGCGAGCCGTCCACCGACCGAAAGCCTGGAGACACGCGCTCCGAAGAGCTCCTCGGATCTGTCATTTTCCTTTCCAGCGGGGCAGCCGCAGCCGTACGAGAATATCGAAGACACGCTCTGGTCAGAGCGCTTTTTTACCATTGAAACCGACGACTTTCGTGCGGTTCTCACCAACCGCGGCGCGGGTTTGGTCTCCTTCGTGCTGAAACCAAACCTTGGCTATTTGCCGGATGAGACCGAACTCATTCCGGAAAACACCTCCCCCAAGCCCGGCTTTCGCTTTTGGACTTACGCCGGTCCTTATGACACCGACAAGCTGAAGTTCACGCTGTTGGAAGACGAGCACTTCGACAGCCGCCGCCTCACTGGTGACGAAAAGCGCGAGGTCAAGTTCACAGCGCCAGTGGGCGGACAGGGAACGCTGCACATCAAATACACCTTCTACGGCGAAGGCTACAGCTTTCTCTATTCAGCAACCGCCGAAGGACTGGACGGTTACTGGGTGCGCCCGGAAGTGGAGGCTTTCTGGCGCGGCGGACTGACTTACACCGAGCCTGACACCACTCAGGACATGAGTTACGCCACTGCCTATGTATTTTACAACGGCAACATCCTCGAAAAGCTGAAGAGCAGCGTTAAGAAGAACGTCAGCGAGGGACCGACCAACGGCGACACCCGCTGGGGAGCCGTTCGCAGTAAGTACTTTCTCGCCGCGCTGCTGCCGGAATCCGCGGCTTCGACCGGCGCCTGGATGGAGAGCGTGTTGGATACGAACTACGTCGGCAAGCATCCTCCCAACCGGCTGGGCGTGGGGCTGAAGATACCCATTGTCAAGGGGGCACCGGTGTCGCCGGTGCGGGTATATCTGGGGCCGCTGGATGACGAACTGGTCTCTACAGTTGATCCGACGCTGAAGCGCGCGATGTCGCTGGGAATAGGCTGGAACTTCATCGATACTATCTTGATCCGCCCCATTTCCAAAGTCGTACTGTGGGGATTGAAGGCGCTGCATAAGCTAGTGCCGAACTATGGAGTGTGCATTATAATCTTTTCGATCCTCATCAAGATTATCATCTGGCCTTTGACCAAGAAGAGTTATCAGTCGATGGCGGCGATGCAGCGGTTGCAACCGATGCTCTTGGAGATGAAGGAGAAGCACAAGAACGATCCGCAGCGGCTGCAGAAGGAGACGATGGCGCTGTACAAGCGTGAGAAGGTCAATCCCGCCGGGGGCTGCTGGCCGACGCTGCTGCAGATGCCGCTGTTGTTTGCGATGTTCATCATCTTTCGTTCGACCATCGAGATTCGGCGTGCGTCGTTTGTGTGGTGGATAAACGACTTATCGCTGCCGGACTACATCTTCGGGCTGCCGTTTTCGATACCGTTTTACGGCAGTCATGTGGCGGTGCTGCCGGTGGTCATGGGCGTGACGCAGTTTTATATGGCGAAGATGACGTCTTCCTCGGCGGATCCCAACGCCAAGATGATGATGTACTTCATGC
>CAZCEM010000160.1:2301-5834 GCA_964497555.1 uncultured bacterium | reverse complement strand
ACTGCTGCCTCCCGTAGGAGTCTGGGCCGTATCTCAGTCCCAGTGTGGCTGACCATCCTCTCAGACCAGCTACTCATCGCAGCCTTGGTGGGCCGTTACCCCGCCAACAAGCTAATAAGACGCGGGCTCATCCTCAAGCGCCTCCCGGCTTTCATCTTCCAATCATACGATCCGAAGACTTCATGCGGTATTGTACTCAGTTTCCCGAGCTTATTCCCCACTTGAGGGTAGATTACCCACGTGTTACTCACCCATTCGCCACGCTACTGGCCCGGCGAACCGGACGTTGGCGTTCGACTTGCATGTGTTAGGCGCGCCGCTAGCGTTCGTCCTGAGCCAGGATCGAACTCTCCGTTGTTGAGAATTACTTTATCTAAAAAATGGAAATATCCAAATTGGATTTTCCGAGTTAGGACATTGGGGAAAATGCCTAACCGCGCGCTATTGTCAAAGAGCATTCTTCTGTCTCAAGAAGCCCGAAGACTGCCTGATTCAAAAGACAAAATGAAAGATAATGAATCGGCCTCGGATTGTCAAGCGAATCTAAAGAAAAATTTCGTCTTCCTTAAATTCTCCTCACTTTTCCTTAACCCTGCCAAACCTATCCCGAAAGAGTAAAAAATCGCACCTCCAAGCCCCGGTTCCTCTTCGCAGAGCCTGTTCAATGTTTCAAGCCGGATTGAACTCCAGAGACTTTGCTGTGCGGTAAATCAATATATATTGCGTCCTTCTGCAAGGCAAGACATTTCTGTATATTTTTCACTTTTTAAAAAAAAGAGGCCTTTTTGGCGCTGTCTTCAAAGCCCCGTTGGGATAGCCTTCCAAGCGTCTGTTCTTTACCAGGTCACTATCCACCCAATTATCAATCGGCAGCGTTTTTCAGCCCCGAGTCGAGATACGCCCGGTAATGCCGCTCAATCACGATCCGATTCGTCACCACCCTTTCCTCTTCGGACGCCTCCGGGGTGGCTGCAACACCCCGAATTCCTGCCAAAGCGCCGGCAGAAACTTCCGAGTAAGGCGTGAGGTCGTCATCACGACATATAGCGTTCAGTTCCTTTATCAGTCGTAAAAAGTCCTTCTCCACCAACGGCTGACCTTCGGAAACTGCCTGCAGAACCTTTAACGTCTTGTCCGACAAACGCGAGCGAAGAAACTGCGACAATGAATCTGCATCTCTATATAAGGTAAGAATAAATTCCTTTCGATGCAGCCACTCGACGATAGTAAATTCCTCCCGATACAGCGGAAAGCCGGAATATCCGACCATCACCACCCGGTTGCCGGTCTCCGGGTCGATCCGACGAGCGACTGTCCGCAGCGACCGCATCCACACGTCGGTCTGCTCGGCGGTGGTTTCAATCCGCCGGTCATCGATAATCAGTTGGACATTCCGCCGCCGAGTCAATACCGCAAACGCTGCTTCGATTCGTGCGGCTCGCTCTGCCTCCAGCCAGCTCGACATTTCGAAAAAGTAGGCTTCCGATTCACCTTGCGCGATGAATTCACCCGGATCCACCTCTATTTCAGCATCCTTGACGGGTGATGCTACCCAACCGCCAGAAAAAGAAATCGGCGTTATGCTCAAGAGAACCACCGCCATCGCGGTCGTCGCAACGGAATCCACCCGCACCAAACCTTTCCGAAAAGCCTCGAAACCGCTGGAATCCACATAAAACTCGACCGTGCCGCCCATTGAAATCGCGTCGCACCCGGTCTTCAACAGACCGCGTTCCCCAGCGATGCGGCAGCCACTGCCTATGAACATCCGCCAAGCCGCGTCCTCAAAGGCTTCCTGATAGGCTTTGGACAAGTCCTCGTAGGGAGGCGCATAACCCGCCTCGCACGGAATCCGAGGCGGATCCCAGAACCAGGTGGGCATACAGGGCGGATCCGCCGCGATGCCGGATGCTGCCAGACACACCGAGATTAGAAGGATGATAGGAAGAGAGCGGCTCATGGAATCCTTAAAATGGAGTCTGATGCTAACCGTAGGGGCGTATGTAGTGGGGCGGATTTAATCCGCCTCACTGCATTCAGGGCAGCCTTCCGCATTGTAGATACATGTCCAGCATGCTGGACATGCTGCATCCTGCGCTCCACATTCTACATTCTGTATTTTACATTCTGCATTTCCTACCGGACCAACGCCACCTTAGCGATCCTCACCTCCGCCCCGGCCTGAGCCTTGACGAAATACACTCCCGCCGGCAGCTCGTAGGCTTCGAAAGAGACCATTTGCAGCCCCGGATCCATCTTCCCTTCGAAGATAGTCCCCGCAATCCTCCCCGCCGCGTCGATCAAATCCATCCTCACAACTGACGTCGCTGGCAGAGAGACTTGCGCTGTCAAGGTCGAGTTAAAGGGATTGGGATACACTGACGCGAGCCGAAACTCGCTCGGTGCCGCGGGTGCGGTTTTAGAGGGCACTGCTTGGGGACCATAATAGTAGGTGTAGATCGTCCCAGCTTCGGTATCCCCGTTGTTGCCGAACAGGTAGATCCACTCTCCAAGTTCATCGGCGTCCGCTGCGATCTCGTATGATGCACGAGCCAGGTCGCGATCAAGGAAGGACGACTCAAGCTGAGGATGGAAAGGATCATCAAGATTCCACACTCCAATCCGCGCCGAGCTGTCCGCAGTGCTGTAACCCGAGCCGAACATCTTGCCGTTGGCGAAAGCGACGTTCAATCCGGCAAAGTTGTAACCCGACCAGAATTCGCCGTATTCGTCCAGCAGGTTCTCGTTTCGTAGATTTAGAATGACGAAACACTCATTGCCGCCGAGCAGAAATGTATGAAGCCATAGATACTGGTCGTAGATCGTCAGCCAGTCGAATGGCACGTCAAACCTGATTACCTCGACATACTGCGGAGCGTCAGGATCGGTAACGTTCAGCACTGTCAGGAAGTGAAAGGGCTGATCCTCGATATAGTCCTCATAGATATACGCCAGCCGGTTGCCTTCCGCTGCCAGACCCACCACTGGGAATCCGACCGAGTCTATCACCGTCATATTCGCTGGATCCGACACGTTGATAATCCGCAGACCAAGATTCCCCAAGCTGACGTAGAGAAAATCACCGACTTTGGCGATCTGGCGCGTATAGCGGTCTTCGATGGCAATCGGTACTTCTTCATATTCCGCTCGAAACACCAGTTCGGAACCTTCAAATTCACCGGTCGGATCCGAAATGGACACGGTTTTAGCGTAAACAAAAGGTTCCGCCTCGAACAGTCTGACCTGTGTGCCTAACGCGTAGATTAAGCCGTCGCTGAACACAGCATCTGAATGGTATGCGACCTCGCGATGGGCGTCATCCTGATGGAGATAAAACATTTGGCGTCCCCGCCAGGTCTCCTCCGGATTCAGCCGATGCTCGGTGCTCATCTCCATGAGGAAAAAGGGCGTTGAGACCTGATTCTGATTGCCCGCGTCCAGATATTCTACCAGCATCCGGTCGGGGCTGAACGAGAATACCTGCTGCCCGGGGAAGCTGCAGGCAGGCTGGATGAGTAAATCCTGCGCCGCCA
>CAZCEM010000160.1:0-2201 GCA_964497555.1 uncultured bacterium | reverse complement strand
TGCCGGCATAGACGTCGTAAGTCAGGTGGTCGCCGTCTTCGTCCTCGCAGCGCCAGTAGAACCAGGCGTCCACGGGCACGTTAGCAGAATCATTGGCAGGAGCGATCAACACGGGGCTGTAGGGTGCGCGGTTGAGGTCGGGGGCAACCGGCTGATTGTTGTCGTCTGCGCTGCAGCCGAACAGAAACAGCGATGTCAGCGTGCTGAGGAAAAAATAGAGTACGGTGCGGTTCATGGTTCGGTTCCCTGATCATGTGTCAGCTTAGGCGATCTATCTAAAACAAAGTCTCCCAACCGGCTTATTGGGGCTGGGAACAAGTGCGGTATTCTACATAGTAAAAGATAAAGAAGTCCAGCGGTGGATGCAAGAGTAAATAGGTAAGGTTTGATGAGTTTAGAGTTCAACCTTTAGGTTGTCTGGAAAAAACACGCTAAAGCGGGAACTCTGAACAAAGAAACAGGGAGCCCGGGGGAGGCTCCCTGTGGTCGATAGGTCTCGAAAAAGGAGGAGAACGAGACCTGGGGATTTGAACTGATCGCTGAAGCGACCAATTTCAATATAAGGAATAATTTCACATTGTGTCAAGGAAAAAATCGTCTTTGGGAAAAAAAACGCAAATAAATTAAAATAGTGCTCAGCGCTCAGTGCTCGTTGCCCAGAAAACATCCCACATGGAAAAGGCTTTTCGTACTGAGTACTGAGCACTGAGCACTCATATCCTCTCCCCCAGCTTTTCTGTCAGATATTCTCCGATGCGGTCCTTGCTGATTCGCTCCTGCTGCAACGAATCCCTCCACCGCACCGTCACTGTGCCGTCTTCGAGGGTTTGATAGTCCAGCGTGAACGCGAAAGGTGTCCCCAGCTCGTCCATGCGGCGATACCGGCGGCCAATGGAGCCTTGAATGTCCAAGAACAGCGGCCACCGTCCCCGCAGCTTGAGATAGATCTGCTCGGCAAGCTCCGCCAGTCCGTCCTTCTTGACCAGTGGCAAGATGGCGGCTTTAATGGGCGCAACCCGCGGATCCAGGGATAGATAAATCCGCTCCTCACCGGCTTGCACATCCTCACGGTATGCCTCGCACAGCAGCATCAGCATGGTGCGGTTCAATCCGGCTGAGGTCTCGACAATGTGAGGAATGTACCGCTCGTTGGTCGTCGGGTCGAAGTACTGCATGTCCTTGCCAGACACCCGCTGATGCGCGCTCAGGTCGTAATCGCTTCGGTCATGGATCCCCTCCAGCTCGCTCCAGCCAAAGGGGAACTCGTACTCGACGTCCCAAGCCGCGCGGGCGTAGTGCGCTAACTTCTCGTGCTCATGCCAGCGCAGCTTCTCAGGACGCACGCCGAAGCTAAGCAGCCAGTTCCAGCGCTGCTCCTTCCAGTACTCCAGCGCCGGACCGGTCTCGCCGGGGCGGACGAAGTACTGCATCTCCATCTGCTCGAATTCGCGGGTGCGGAAGATGAAGTTGCCGGGGGTTATCTCGTTGCGGAAAGCCTTGCCTATTTGGGCGATGCCGAAGGGCACCTTCAACCGAGCCGTCTCCTGAACGATCTGCCAGTCCAGGTAAATGCCCTGGGCGGTTTCGGGGCGTAGATAGACGATGTTTTCAACGTCTTCGACCGGGCCTTGATTTGCCTTATACATCAAGTTGAACATGCGCGGTTCGGTCAGCGTGCCAGTCATGCCGCATACAGGGCACTTGGCAACGTCAATCTCGTCGGCGCGGAAGCGGCTTTTGCAGTTCTTGCAGTCCAACAGCGGATCGGTGAAGTGTGCCAGATGCCCCGACGCTTCCCATACCTTGGGATGCAGTATGGTCGCCGAGTCCAGTCCGACGATGTTGTCATGGCTGAGGGTCATCTCCTGCCACCACAGGCGGCTGATGCTGTTCTTGATTTCCACGCCGTAGGGGCCGTAGTCGTAGGTCGAGCCTATGCCACCGTAAATCTCCGACGAAGGAAAGACTATGCCGCGCCGCTTGCACAACGCGACCAGCTTCGCCATCGTGTCGTTCGTTGGGGTTTGTTTTCCTATCAAGTTTGCGTTTAAAAGTAAAACTGCCGCAGAAGGTTCTCATCCTGCGGCGCAACCATTCCAGCCGGAAAGGCGGGAAAGAAAATGTAAAATGTAAAATGCAGAATTAAGAATGCAGAATGCAGAATGCGAGACAACCCCTCTCGCATCATTCCAGCGAAAGCT
>CAZCEM010000159.1:0-5842 GCA_964497555.1 uncultured bacterium | reverse complement strand
GTTCTGCTGATGCTTACCGCGTTTTTCCTGATTTTAACGGGGACCCCAAACGCAGTCGCCGACGAAGCCAACGCCTGCACCGAGCATGCCTTCATTGCAAGTTCCTCCAATGAGTCCCTTGTGCTCCAATTTAATCTGCAAGATGTCGAGCAGGTTAGATTCCAGGAGAACAATGTGACTTACGGGTCATTCGAGCTTGACGCTGAAGGCTTTACCTTAGAAAACGGGCGACCGGAGCTTCCAGCGGTGAGCCGAGTGGTTGTAGTGCCAGCGGAGGCCGGCATCGCTTTTGAATACCACGCTGACGAACCGCGCCGAATCAACATTGACGATCCGCCTCATCTATGCAGCGATGAAGCTCAGGCGGTCCACATCAACGACGTCGCGCCGATGCAAGGGCTTTATCCGCCGCAGTACGCTGAGATTTCAGAGCCGTTCGTAATCCGCGGCGTCCGGATGGTTAAAGTGACCACCTACCCCCTCCAGTACGATGCAGCAGCTAATGTTTATCTCCAGCGAGACCACATCGAAACCGTCATCCGCTTCACCGACGATGAGCCTGTCAATCCAGCGCAATTTCCGGTTCGGCGCAATCGGTCGAAGATGTTTATGCAATTCATGCAGGATTTCGCCATCAACGGCGACATCGTAGGCCGCGACGACCCTGACCGCGACGCCGAACCAGCCTATATCGGTCATTATCTGGTGGTGGTGCATGAAAACTGCCTCCAATACGTGGTGCCTCTCTTAGAGTGGCGGCGCAAATCCGGCTGGAAGGTGGACATCGTGCGGGTGCCCTCCAATCAGGCTTCCGACCCGAACGCCGTCAAGCGGCTGATTCAGGACCGATACACCGCCTACTTGAATGCGGGCAGCGATCCCTTTGAATACATCTTCATCATCGGCGACTACGCGGCTTACGATCCCTCCATGCCCGCGCCGGCGGCCCAATGGAGCATCTATACCGACCGGGGACAGTCTTGCTGGCCCGCCAACACCAACCACAACGACTGGTGGTACGCCCAATTGGAAGGCGGCAACCAGAATCCTATGGCCGACGCGGCGCAGACCCGCTGGATAGCCGGCAGCGCCGAAACCCTGCGCCTGTTCATGCACCGCACCATGTCCTATGAAACCACTCCCCACATGCAGAACACGCGCTGGTTCACGCGCGGCGCGGTCTTCGCCCAGCGCTGGGCGGGAAATTACCATTACAGCTTGGCAACCAACGTTCGTTCCGTTAAATACGTCCTTCAATCGAGCGGCTTCGACGACATCCGGGTATATGAGAACATGGACCAGCAGGACAGCCAAGGAACGATGCTTGGTCCGTTCCTCGTCCAGCAGTACAACGATGGCTGCAACTTGATACTCGGGAGAGGCGAGAACTACTATTGGCGCCAAGGTTTCCAGGGTGTTAACGCCAATGTGGTCTATCCGATTGACCTCGACATAGCGGGTCACCACGAGTGGACCTGCTGGAATATGATGCGCTACGACCCCAACACCAACAAAGGACCGGTGGCAGCGTCCACCGGCTGGGGCGGTCAGCAGACGCTGCCCTATAGCATCATCTGGCTGGAATCGGTCAACAGCTTCGTCAAACGAGACTTGACCTTCGGCTGGACGCGGTTTGCGTGCATGTTGAATCCAACCGTCTATATCCCCAATTTCTGGGGGTCCTATCCAGCGCTAACCACCGACATCGCATTTTACGGCGACCCAGGTCTGCAATACTGGCAAGGCGTCCCCCAGCAGGTCGAAGTGGAGTGCCCGGCGCAGATAAGACCCGACGACCGTTTGATAGAGGTGGCGGTCTCCACGGAAGACGACATGGTCGAAGGCGCTCAAGTCACCCTGTACTATCCGGGGCACATGCCCGCCGCCAACAACGCCAACTATGCGACCTACACCGATTTTCTTATGGTGACCAAGAAATCCAACTTCGACGGCGTGGCGCGGTTTGTCTTGCCGGACAGTTGGGAACTCGAAGCAGGCCTGCCGTTCTACGTTACAGTCACCGGCCGCAATATCCTGCCGAATTTCAATGAGATTGAGATAATAAGACCGGAAAGCGGCATATCGTTAGCGGGCTGGGAGTTGCAGGAACGCGCGGGCAACGGCGACGACGACGTCAATCCCGGCGAGGCTTTCAATCTTTCCCTGACCGGCATAAATCTCAGCGATGACGCTGTCCAGAACGTGACCGCCACGGTCACCAGCCTTTCGCCCTGGTTGTCGTTAGGCGAAGACAACATGGTGACTTTTGGTCAGATTCAGGGCGGGCAGTCTATTACGCCCAACGATCTGGTGGAAGTGAATATATCCCCGGCTTGCCCCGATGCGGCTTCCCGACCTATCACCAAGCCGGCCTTACGGGTGGTTTTCCGCAGCGGCGACCAGGCTTGGGAGACCGCCATCGGTCTGGACCCGGTGGCACCTAATTTTGAAGTCAACAGCATCATCGGCGGCGACATCATCGCCGACGGCATGGATGACTTGAATATAGATCTGAAGAACGTCGGGCGTCTGGCTTCGCCGGCGGTTCACGCGCAGTTGGTCACCTTGGGCATGGGCGTCAGCGTAGTTGACGGTGAAAGGAATTACCCGGCGATGCATCCCGGCGGTCACGCCCGCATCGACGGCAATGCTTTCCGAATCGCCGGCAACCGCGTGGTGGTGCCCGGCTCGCGTTACGATATGGGGGTCATCCTCCAGTCGGAGGCGGGCTTCATTGACACCGCCTTCTTCAATGTGCAGGTTTCCGAGCCGCGCCAGCACGCGCCTCAGGGACCGGACAACTATGGCTACATCTGCTTCGATGACACCGACACCGATTGGGACATGTCGCCGGACTTCCGCTGGGTCGAGATAAGCCTGCGCGACCGCGACCGCGATTTCGACGGCACGGAGATGCGATTCACCGGCAACTCACCCAACAACATCGGCGAGAGCATTGCAATCGCGCTGCCGTTCCTGACCCAGTTCTACGGTCGAGTCTATGATTCTGTCACCGTGGCGACCAACGGATTTATCGCCATGGGCAATCAGTCCTACGTGACAAACTACCAGAACTGGCCCATGGACCGCTGCATCGGCGGTGGTTCCGGGATGATGTCGCCGCTGTGGGACGACTTAATGATGTCCAACAACAGCGATGTCTATTATTACTACGATGAGGACGGCGAGGATGATGAAAACGGCGGCGTGCCGCGAGGTCCGCGCTTCATCGTGGAGTGGTACAAAATGCGCCATCGAAACGGCGGCAACTCCGACCTGACGTTTCAGGTCATCATCCATGACCGGGAGCACAACATCACCGCTTCGGGCGACCAAGACGTAATTTTCCAGTATCTCGAAGTCGCCAACGCCGTAGGACGCAGCGACAACTGGGCGACCGCCGTGCCTTATGCCTCGGTCGGCATATCCAGCCCGGCCGGCAACTCCGGCATCAACTACACTTTCAATAATGTCTATCCCGTTACTTCCGCGCCGCTGGCGAACCAAAGGGCTTTGCTGTTCTCGACTTCGCCGCGTTATCGCGCCGGGGACCTGTTCGGGCGTGTGACCGACCATGCCAATGGCAATCCCCTTGAAGGCGCCGTCGTCACCACTCAGCACGGCTTCACAGCGCTGTCCGATGCGGAAGGCAACTGGCGCATCGACGACGCCCTGGCCGAGCTGTCCTTCTATATAACCTGCTACAAACAAGGCTACAACGACTCCACCATCTCCGACCAGTTCGTTGCAGAAGACAGCGTCGAACAGATCGACTTCGACCTGTTGCATCCTGAATTCACGCCATCCACAATCCATCTGTTTGACCGACTCGATCCGGAGCTGCAGTCCGAAATGCCTTTGACGTTGTGGAACACCGGCAACGGACCGCTGACCTGGAAGGTTGAACGGCGGCTGTTGGGCGACTCCAACGCCGAGCCCTGGGAATTCCGGCGCACCTATCACGTGGGTGACTTGGTCAACGACACCCGCATCCAGGGCGTCATCTTCACCGGCGACGAGTTCTTTGTATCCGGTTCCGGAAATGCTGATGAAACTCCCCGCATTTACGTTTTCAACCGCGAGGGTGAATTCGTGCGAAGCTTTGAGCAGCCGCGGGTGGAAGGCGAAACTCGCGGTATGCGCGACCTGGCTTGGGACGGCGAATTGATCTGGGGCGCTGTGTCACTGCGCGGCAATCAGGTTTTCGGATTTACGCCCGAAGGGGAGTTGAGGCATCAATGGAACGGACCCTACAACCCTACCACCGCGATGACCTGGGATCCCGAGCATCAAGTTTTATGGCTGGGCACCACCACCGGAAACCCGGTAGCCTACACTGTTGACGGTCAACGAGCCGATTTTCCGCCCGTGCCTCGCAGGGATTTGAGGATTTACGGTTTGGCTTATTGGCCTGACGATCCCGATGGAAAGGGGCTGTATATTTATCACCGGGAGCGGGTAACCGACCGGCAGACGGTTCACCGCTCCAACGTTGAGATCGGCGAGGAGCCGCAATTCGTAACCTATTTGGAGCCTCGGGAAGGAGGCGCTCCGGAAGGCGCGTACATCACCAACACCTTCGACGTGTACAGTTGGGTGATGATGGTCATTGCCAATCAGCCGCCGGACAGCGCCGGCGACCGGATTGACATCTGGCAGGTTGACGCGCGCAAGGACTGGTTTCAGCTCGACCTGGTTCGAGAGGACCAACGGGTGGAAGCAGATACGGGTTTGCTGCAGACCGGCGAGGCAAGCGAGTTTGTGCTGCGGTTCAATTCCGCTGAGCTGCCGGACACCCTGTTTCAGGGCGAATTGTTCTTCTTCCACAACGCCGACAGCGGCTACGGCCACATTTACGTCGATCTGGATGTAATTGGACCCGAACCGCCGCCGAACTTCGGATTGTTAGAACCGGTGAATGAAGCGGAGCTGGAATCCCCGGCCGCAAACTTCCATTGGGAAGCGGCTGACGACCCCAACCACTGGGATCGAACCCATTACATCCTGTCTATTGAGGCAAATGGGCTGAACCGCGATCTTCTTATGGATGACAATTCGAAGATGATTGACTTGGGAATGCTTGGTTTTGACCTCCAATGGCTGGGATATAATTATGGAACATGGAGCGTTACCGCTGTCAGTGGAGAGGACAGGGTTGTCTGCAACGAGCCCTTCAGTTTCATGATGGAATCGCCGCCGTCGGTCTTTGACCTCGCCTCGCCGCCCGACAACTATGTTCTGCGGTCTTATACGATTGATTTCCACTGGAACCGCTCCATCGACCCCAATCCGAAAGACGACGTGGAATACCGCTTCTGGCTCGAGAGCGGCGGCGACTCAGTCAGCGTCGAACGACTTCAGGATACTTCCTTAGTGGTCGGATTGGATACGCTGGGGTTGTTGTACGATGCCTCTTGGCCCCTGACGTGGTGGGTTCAAGCCGTCTCCAGCGACGCAGCCACTGAGTGCAGCCAGCGGTTCAATATGAGCTTCCCGCCGGATGGCTTGGGAAATCCGCTGGATGTGCCGGTGGAGTTTTCAATCAACTCCGTACACCCCAATCCTTTCAACGCGGCGACGACGATTGTGTTTGGAGCGGACCGCGCTGAGCGGGTGAGGCTGCGGGTTTTCGACATCACCGGCCGGGAGGTGGCGGTGCTGTATGACGGCGTGCCCACGCCCGGCTGGAAGCAGATCGCTTGGAAGGCCGGCAAACTGCCGACGGGAGTGTATCTACTGAGGCTGGAAGCACCGGGGCGGATGAAGGTCGCTAAGACCGCGATTGTGAAGTAAGTCTGAAAGTCTGAAAGTCTGAAAGTCTGAAAGTCTGAAAGTCTGAAAG
>CAZCEM010000158.1:0-5877 GCA_964497555.1 uncultured bacterium | reverse complement strand
AGAGGTTCGGAATGACAGCGGAGAGGTTCGGAATGACAGCGGAGGGGCCGTTTTGAGCAGAGAGTTTAATCTAAAGAAGAGTTTTTCAGCAGACCCTATGTAACCAGACCCGCGCCGCTCGAATGCCGGACATCTCCCGGGACTACTTGCGTTACAAAATGAAGAAATTCGGGCTTTTGTGATTTCAAGGTGGTGAATTCCGTCCGTCGGAAGTTGCAAGGTTTGACTTTAGATATTACATTACTGATTCAAAGATTGAACCTGGATAGGCGCAGTAATTCCTGTCCCATCGTCCTTATAGTCCATTCCGTACATCAACCCCATAGCTTTGTGGTTTTGTCCAGGTTTTTCCCAAGAGGTGTTCAAATGAAAGGTCAAACCTGTCCTCGCTGCCAAGGTCCGGTGATGACCTTTGGCAGGCACTTGTCTTTTTCGGAAGGCTTTCGGACCATCAAGTGTCCTGATTGCGGAGCTGAGCTGAAACGCCCTTTCTCGATCTGGCTGCTGCTTGTCTGCATGCTGGCTTGTTACCTTTTTGTCAAAATCGCCTTCATTGGCTACGCCAGGAAGACCGGCCTGCCTGAATCAACATTTATCACCATCTGGCTGCCGTCCGGGATTGTCCTTATAGCAGCGCTCTTGGTTTTAGAAAAGCTCATCAGCTACAAGTTCATCCCATGGAAAGAAATCCCAACGTCAACAACCAATGAGTCCTAAGCTTGGTCCTTCACTCGTTTAACCATCAACTCTTGTGGTCCTTACCACCCCGAGAGAAGGCGGAAGTTTAATGTCCAACTACATCCCGGTTCTCATGCTTTTAGCTCTGATGGTCATCATGGCCGTCATCATGCTGGCCCTGACCACCTTGGTCGGGCCCCGGAGAACCAATCCGGCCAAGGAACTGCCCTTTGAGACCGGCAACCTGCCTACGCCTGGTCATGCCCATCAGCGTTACCCAGTGCATTACTATCTGGTGGCGATTTTATTCGTGGTGTTCGACGTGGAAGTCGCCTTCCTGTACCCCTGGGCGGTCAAATTCCGGGACATGAGCCTTGAGATGGGGACGTTCGTCCTAGTCGAAATGCTGGTCTTTCTGGCAATCCTTTTCGTAGGCTGGTTATACATCATTCGTCGAGGAGTACTGGGATGGAAGTAGATTCGCGTCGCATTGAGATTACACAGCCATACTGGGTGCGTCAGCTTAACGGTATCATCGGCTGGGGGCGGAAGTATTCCATCTTCATGTATCCCTTTATCACCGCCTGCTGCGGCATGGAGTACATGTCAGTAGCCTCCGGTCATTACGACATTGACCGCTTCGGCGCGGGTCTGCCGCGCTTCAGCCCCCGCATGGCTGACGTGCTGTTAGTGGTGGGGACGGTGAATCACAAGCTGTCGCCGACCTTGAAGATAATTTACGACCAGATGTGCGAGCCTAAGTGGGTGGTGTCGTTCGGGGCTTGCGCATCGGTGGGTGGGCCTTATGAGAACTACGCGGTGATGCAGGGCATCGACCGCATTGTGCCGGTGGACGTTTACATCCCCGGCTGTCCGCCCCGCCCCGAAGCCGTGCTGGACGGCCTCATCAAGCTCCACGCCAAAATTCTCAATCAGCGGCAGGAATTATTCTAAACAGAAGGCGTGGGGATACCACTATGTCCACCATGTCCATTATGTCCACGTCGTCCATTTCGTCCACTGTCCATAGTGGACACTAAAAACAGGTTTTATCTTGACGCCGGAAGAAATCATTTCCGCGGTCGGCGAGCGGCTGCCCCAACTGGCCGACAAAGGCACGGTCGATAAAGGCCACGCGGTGATCCCGGTCCCGCTTGACCACCTCGCCGAGACCCTCGAAACGCTTAAGACCGACCCGTCGCTCGACTTCAAGATGCTGCTGGACTTGACCGTGGTCGATTGGTTGGGCCGCAAACCCCGCTACGAGTTGGTCTATCACCTGTACTCGGTACAAGGCAATCACCGCATCCGTCTGAAGGTCGGTTTGGCTGAAGGCGAATCCGCGCCCACCGCCACCCATCTTTGGCCCATTGCCGACTGGCTGGAGCGCGAGATGTGGGACATGTACGGGGTGCGCTTCTCCGGCCATCCCAATCTCCGGCGCCTGCTGATGTACGACGAGTTCAAAGGCCATCCTCTGCGGAAGGACTATCCTTTCCGCAAGCAGCAGCCACTGGTGCCTGAGACTTGGCCCTCCAAGCCGGAGCAGTACCAGATGCCGGACTTGAAGATTTACCGAGCGTAGGTTAAGCGTCCCGCTTGACTCACTGGTCGGGACTCCGAGCCCGACAAGATAACTTTCGTTGTCCTTTCCCGCGAAAGAATCTTTCTAATAAAGCGCCAATAAACGTCAAAACGCACTTCGCGCGTCATTCCCGCGAAAGCGGGAATCCAGACTGAGAGTTTATTTTCTGGAATGACAAGCAGTTACAACTTTTATTCTGGACTCCCGCATTCGCGGGAGCGACAGCAAATTGGTGTTAACCGAACCTGATCGTAACTTTCTGGTAATCCAACGCAGCTTCATCATGGCAGTCAAATTAGAACACCGGGAACTCATCCTTCCCGCGCCGGATCGCATGCCGCTGGCGATGGGACCTTCTCATCCCGCGACCCACGGCATCATGCGCTTCAACTTGATCCTCGACGGCGAGCGCATCGTCGATGCCACCGTCGATATCGGCTTCCTGCACCGCGGCTTCGAGAAGTCGGTCGAAAATCACACCTGGAATCAGGGCTTGATTTACACCGACCGGCTGAACTACGTCTCCGCCATGATGAACAACGTCGGCTACTGCCTGGCGGTCGAAAAGCTGCTGGGCATTGAAACCCCGCCGCGCTGTCAGTCGCTGCGGGTGATTATGTCGGAGATTTCGCGGGTAGCTGACCATCTGACCTGCATCGCGGCTCAGGTGATGGAAGTCGGCGGCATGACCCCCTTCCTGTATTGCATGCAGGCTCGGGAATACCTGTGGGAGCTGGTCGAGATGTGCTGCGGCGCGCGCGTCACCACCAACTGGACGCGGGTCGGCGGTCTGATGATGGACGCGCCCATCGAATTCGAATCCGCGGTCAAGGAGCAAATCCCCAAGGTGCGCCAGCTCAACAAGGAAGTCAACGGGCTGGTTACACGCAACCGCATCTTCTACGACCGGTTCCGCAACGTCAGCCCTATGACCTCCGAGGAAGCCATCGACTGGGGCTTCACGGGCCCCTGCCTGCGCGCGGCGGGCGTGCCCTTCGATGTTCGGCGGGATACGCCCTATCTGAACTACGACGAATTCGACTTCGAGATTCCCATCGGCACGCAGGGCGACGTGTTTGACCGGTACTACGTGCGGATGTTCGAGATGGAGCAATCTCTGCGCATCGTTGAGCAAGCTCTGGCCAAGCTCCCCAACGGGCCGGTGTCGGTGGCGGACCCGCGCTATACATTTCCGCCTAAGCATGAAGTATATGGTTCCATCGAAGGTCTGATCAATCAGTTCAAGCTGGTGATGAACGGGCATGGCATTAAGCCTCCGGCAGGGGAAGCCTATCAGGCCGTCGAAGCTGCTAACGGCGAATTGGGCTTCTATGTGGTCTCGACCGGCGAGGATCGCCCTTACAAGTGCCGCTGCCGTCCGCCCTGTTTCAACATGACCGCCGCTTTGGAAAAGATGATAATCGGCTGTATGATTGCCGACGTGATCCCCATCTTTGGCTCGATCAACATGATCGGCGGCGAGTTGGATCGGTAATTCCTTGCGCCGCTGGCGCATCATTCCAGCGAAAGCTGGAATCCACGTCGCGTAGGACAAGCGTCCCGCTTGTCGCGGAACTTGCCCTGGAGGGCGGACTTTCAGTCCGCCCGTTCCTGTTGTCCATTATGTACATCGGGTCCATTTCATCCACCGTGTCCATCTCGTCCATCAACTGACTTTAAATCCCGGCCTTTCGCCGGTCTGACAGGAAAATCCCATGACTGACAGCGCTGCAACCCCCACGCTGCAAGAAGTTGCTGAAGAACTGAAAATCCGCTACGAACGCCCCCGCGCCGCGTTGGTGCCTCTGCTGTTCGAAGCCCAGGCCCGCGAAGGCTGTGTCACCCCGACCACCGCCGAAGCCGTCAGCGCGATGCTGGGGATCGACGTTCAGCAGGTTCATGCTGCGACCGCCTTCTACCCGCTGCTGTTTGACAAGCCGACCGGCGAAATCCTGATTCAGGTCTGCCATAACCTGCCCTGTTCGCTGTTAGGCGCCGAACCGCTGATCGAGGTGCTGGAAAAGGAACTAAGCCTCAAAGCGGGCGGCGTTACCCCTGACGGCAAGATAGGCTTGCGTCGGGCTGAATGCCTCGGTTGCTGCGGCGATGCGCCGGTGATGCTGGTGGGGGAGAAGCTGTTCGGCAAGCTGACGCTCGAAAAAGTCAAGTTCATCATAACTAAGATCAAAGCTGGTGAGGACCTCGAGAACGACACCCCGTTGTCCGACACCAACCAGATTGAGAATCCGATCCAAAGCAAGAACTTCCATGTCCCCAACGCGCGCAGTTTTAAAATAGCCGAAGCCCGCGGAGCTTATAAGCAGGCCCGTCGCGCTTTGCAGGAACTGACGCCCGAAGCGATTCTGGAAGAGGTCAAATCATCTGGTCTGCGCGGCCTGGGCGGCGCTGGTTTTCTGACCGGCCTGAAGTGGAGCTTCGTACCCAAGGATTACACCGGTCCGAAGTACTTATGCGTCAACGGCGATGAGAGCGAACCCGGCACCTGCAAAGACCGGGAAATCCTCCGCCGCGACCCCCACCGCTTGATCGAAGGCATCATCATCGCCTCCCGCGCCATCGGCGTATCCAAAGCCTACATCTACATCCGCCGTGAGTTTTACGAACCCACCGCCATTATTAATCAGGCGATCAAGGAAGCCTACGCTGAAGGTCTCTTAGGAAGGAACATACTCAGCAGCGGCTTCGATCTTGACGTTTACACTCACCCCGGCGCGGGGGCTTACATCTGCGGCGAGGAGACCGGTCTGATTCAATCGCTGGAAGGCCGTAAGGGCTGGCCTCGCATCAGACCGCCCTTCCCCGCGGTCCAGGGCTTGTTTATGCGTCCGACTGTGGTCAACAACATCGAGACCATCTCAAGCTTGCCCTTTATCTTGGAGCAGGGGGCGAGCGCCTACCGGTCGCGGGGCACTGAAAAATCCCCTGGAACCAAACTGTTCAGCGTCAGCGGACATGTTCGCCGACCAGGCGTATATGAAATGCCCTTTGGCACACCCTTGCGGGACATCATCTTCGGCGCTGCCGGCGGCATCCGCGAGGGACATTCGTTGAAAGCGGTCATCCCTGGTGGTTCATCGACGCCAGTGCTGAAAGCCGAGGAAATCGAAGTCGCCATGGACTTCGAATCCACCGTCGCTGCCGGAACGATGCTGGGTTCGGGCGGTGTAATAGTTATGGATGAGACGGTCTCCATGCCTCAAGCTCTGGAGGTCCTCAGCCGCTTCTATGCCCATGAATCCTGCGGTCAGTGCACTCCGTGCCGTGAAGGCACTTTATGGGTGTACAAACTGATCCATCGGTTGAATCGGGGACTTGGACGCAAGGGCGACTTGGAAATCCTGCGCGATTTGGCGAACGGCATGGACGGCACTACTATCTGTCCGCTGGCCTCGTCCGCCGCTTGGCCGGTGCAAGCCATGCTAAAGAAGTTCCCGGAGGAGTTCGAGGCGCTCATTAAGTATTAACTACGCAGCAGGCGCATCATTCCTATGAAAATAGACTCAGCCATCTAAGAAGATCTGGACGAAATGGACAGTATGGACGGGATGGACGGAGGCTATTTTCATCCTTTGTTGCGCGGCTCGCAGCATGAC
>CAZCEM010000157.1:0-5910 GCA_964497555.1 uncultured bacterium | reverse complement strand
TTCCGTGGTGGGGAAGCCACCATGACAATTCCCGCGAAAGCGGGAATCCAGAATGCAGCTAATGGATGCCAGCTTTCGCTGGCATGATGTGCCCGTGCCGTTAAGCAATATGTTCAACATAAAATGCACCCCTTAATATACGAAGCCATTCTGCAGCAAACTGGCGGAAACGTCTGAGCATCCTTTTTAATCAAGGATAAGATAAGCCATCTCTCATCTAACTGCAATCTCTTTTAAAGGGCAAGTATTTCATAACCGAATGAACCCATTTTTTGCTAAATCGAAGGCATTAAGGTTGCTTTGGCAGCGGATGCTTCATATATTTAAACAATTATTGGCTCCTGAACTTTTCCATCGCCTCCACGAACGACTGAACCTTCGTCAACCTCGCTCCAACTGGCAGCGGCATCATGGAGAGGAACTCAAATGTCACGCCTGAATTCGATCCAGTTTTTCGTCCTCCTCGCGCTGGGCGTCTTGGTCTATTCGGACCCTCTTTTCGCCCGCATCATCAATGTTCCCGAAGACAGCCAAACCATCCAGGCGGCTATCGACGCCACCGAGGAAGGGGACACGGTTTTGGTTCAACCCGGTATTTACCAGGAAAACCTACGTTTCAACGGCCGAAATATCGTGGTTGCCAGCCTGCTGTTGACCACCGGTGAACCGGCTTATGTGGATTCGACTGTTATCGACGGCAGCGCCAATGCCAATTCTGTTGTCACTATCCGCGACGGCGAGTCCGTTGCGACGGTCCTGTCCGGCTTTACCATTTGTAACGGCAACACCAATCGGGGCGGCGGCTTCTATATTAACGCTGCAAGCCCAACGCTGGAGCATCTGCTGATTACTAATAACCACGCTGCCTTAGGTGGAGGCGGCATTTACTGCACCGCAAACGCAACTCCCATATTCAATCACCTGACCGTTTCGGCTAACACCGTTGACCAAGGCAATGCCAATGGCGGATTACAGACTTTTAACAATGCCGTGGCGGTCATCAGCAACTCCATCTTCTGGGGCAACCAGCCCAACACCACCGCTGCGAGTCAGACAATCTCCTACTCCGACATTCAGCGAGGCTACGCCGGGCAGGGCAATATAAACTCCAACCCTCTTTTCGTTGACGCCGGCAATGGCGACTTCCACTTGAGCGAAAACTCCCCCTGTATCGATGCCGGCGACCCCGATGCACCGCAAGATCCCGATGAAACCCGAGCTGATATGGGAGCTTTTTATTTTCACCAGGAGCCGGCGCCGCGCATCGTCGTTTCTCCGGATACCTTAAGATTCGGAAATGTGCTCGTCAATCAAGAACTTGAGATGACGATTACTATTAACAATGAGGGCAACGCCGAACTGGTCGTGCAGCATCCGACGACGGACGGGGATCCTTTCCATGCCGACAGAGGGGAGTGGGAGTCCGCCGTTGTCCCACCGGGCGACACACTTGAAGTCGCAGCGTTTTTTGCTCCGGTCGAAATCGGCGGTTTTTTAGGACAATATATCATCGCCTCGAATGACGCTGCCAATGATACCGTGATTGTCGCACTGACCGGGCGGGGCGTCGTGCCCGCAATCGCTTTAGCGCCGGACACGCTTGATTTCGGCGAGGTGTTGACAGACGAGCAGGCTGAACGGATGCTGTTTGTGTACAACATTGGAGGCGCTGACCTGACCGTGACCGGCGCCAGTGTTGAAGGCGACCTGTTCAGCGTTGACTTCGGGGGCGAATTCACGCTTAGCCCGGACGACAGCGCCGGGCTCTTGATCACCTTTGCGCCGGTGGAAGCCGGAGACTTCGAAGGAAGCATCACTATCACCTCCGACGCTCCGGAAAATCCGGAGATAACCGCAGCGCTGGTCGGAATCGGCCGGGAGCGGGGCATCACTGAGGCAGGATCTTTAGACACGCCGGGCTCGGCTCTGCAAACGGTTGTCACCGGCAGCCTGGCGCTGGTGGCGGATGGTGCGAGCGGTCTTAGGATCATCGACATATCACAGCCTGAGAATCCCTCCGAACTCGGAAGCTGCGACACTCCGGGAAACGCGAGAGACCTTGCCGTGGCGAACAACTGCGCCTACGTCGCGGATGAAGACGGAGGTCTTAGGATTATTGACTTCACAGATCCGCAAAATCCTCAGGAGCTGGGAAATTTCGACACCCCCAGCCTGGCTTACGGAGTATTCGTTACCGGTTCCTTCGCCTATATGGCTGACTACGGAAGCGGTTTTCGCGTAGCGGATATTTCCGAGCCCGAGAATCCGCAGGAGATCGGCGCAACTGAAACAACCGGCAATGCACGGGCGGTTGCGGCATTCGGCAGCTTCGCTTACGTTGCTGAGGAAGAGGGTGGTTTGGGTGTGATCGACGTCTCCGACCCGGAGAATCCCCGCGAAATCGGAATAGTCGAGACGCCGGGCGTCGCCTATGGAGTAGCCGTTCGGGGCGATTATGCCTATGTGGCTGACGGCGAAAACGGCCTCTGTGTGATTGACATCTCCTCTCCCGACAATCCACAAGTAGCAACCAGCTTCGACACCCCAGGCTCGGCCTCCGACGCGGCTGTCGAGGGGGACTTGGTCCTCCTTGCCGACTCGACTTCCGGCATTCACGCGATAAACATATCTGACCTTGAGAGCATCGTGAGTGTCTGCGACTACGACACACCGGGCGAAGCCATCGGCGTCGCCGTACGAGGCGACAAGTGCTATGTAGCGGACGGCGAGAGCGGCCTTCGCGTCATGGACATCACCGACATCGTCCGCTATCCGATTGCGACCGTTACACCGGAGGCGCTCGATTTCAGCCGGGTTGTTGTCGGTCAAAGCTCCGAGCTTTCGGTGACCGTCGCCAATCAGGGCGACTGGACACTGAATGTAACCGGAGTGCTGGTCGAGGGCGGTTATTTCGCCTGCGATTGGGAGGAACCGGCTGCGATTGAGCCGATGGAGAGCTTGGAGCTGTTGGTCAGTTTCGCGCCCGACGAAACTGGGGATTTTGCCGGAACAATGACGATAATCTCGGATGATCCTTTCCAACCTCGCCAGATGGTTTCGCTTTTGGGAAGCGGGCTTGTATTCGAGATAATCGAAGAGAGGGGTTCGCTGCTGGAGTTCTTTGCAGGAACTGAGGAGGGCTGCGGTTACGACAATTGGATCAGCCACGTCTCGGAAGGAATTGTGCGCGCTGGTTTCAATGATTATGGCCCGCCGGAACTCGACCGTCAAACCAACGGCTTCGGCGCCTTCCAAGTGGTTGACAGCCTGGAGAATGCGGACGAGGTGATAGCGAGTTGGTACGAGACCTTTTCCCACCTGTTCCAAGGTGAGATTGACGCCGCCCGTATCACGCTGGCGCTGTCCAGTTTCAGCGACCATTACCAGATGGTGCGCCTGGTAGATGGAGATAAAGAATACATCATTTTACGGGAAATCCTGAACAACGACTACTTCGACGACAACGGGACCATGGACGAAGCCGATGATGTAACCGGCTCTTTCGACCTGGGCTGGGGGCTCTTTGTCTTCGATTTAGATCCCTTCACATCGAATGTAATTATGGAGGTGCCTCATTCCACCGATGATTATATCTCTCCCTATATCGGAATTGACGCCTTCTTTACCATCGGCGCGCGAGCCTTCTTCGTAGGCGGCGCGGGTAGGGAGGTTGCCTGGACCCGTGAAGGTAACTTTACCAATCAGAAGTCGCTTTCCGATCCGACGCGCATGGCTAGCAGTCCTTTCCAGCAGGCTCATAGAGCCGCCGTGGACCTGATCGATGATGTTTTTGTCATCCAGGTTCATAGTTATGACAGCGACGCTCATCCCAATCTGCCGCAGGTCGAGCTATCGACACGCTTAGACTACTACCCCAACCGTCCAGTGTTTGATTATGAAAACCACTTCGATATCGTCAGCCTCACTCCGGAAGTCCCGGTTTCAGCCAATTCCAGCGGGCATGAGGACCATGATGCAGTTCGGGTGGATGATTATTATGCCGTCTGGTACGACATTGATTTTATGGGCACCTATCGTTACAACAACCGCTTCGATATTTCAAATAATGTTACGATGTTCGCCTCGAGCTGGAACCAGCAGATGCTCTACTCGATGTTGGACCATGACACCCTGCGGGATGATGAGCATTGGCTCCACGTTGAACAGGATGAATTTCCAAACGTGATTAACGAGGACATTCTGGATTACTACAGCGCTGGAGGAAGGGTGACATACCAGAACTACAGTCCGGTTGTTCAGTTTTATCACCCCGTATATGCCGCGGTAAGAGAATACTTCCATCACGGCACCTTGCATAATGTCCCCGACGATTACCAGACCATTCAGGCGGCGATTGACGCTTCCGCCTATGGAGACACGGTGTTGGTTCAACCGGGCGTTTACGTTGAGAACCTCAACTTCAAGGGCAAAAACATCACGGTGGGCAGCCTGTTTCTGACCACCGGCGACGAAGCCTTCATAAATTCGACCGTGCTCGACGGCGACCGCAACGGCAGCGTGGTTCGATTCGACAGCGAAGAATCCAATCGCGCCTGGCTGACGGGATTCACCGTGCGGAATGGTTCGGGATCCATCGACGCCGAGAATGACATCAGCGGCGGCGGAGTGCATTGTCACAATGCCTCGCCTCGTCTGACTTATCTTAAGGTTATCGACAACACCGCCTGGTATGCCGCTGGCATATACTGCGAATTAGGCGCCGATGCGATAATCGACCACTGCCTCATCAGCAGCAATGTCGCCACTATAGCCGGCGGGGGCCTGGATTGCTACGCTGCCAGCCCTCCCATCAGCAACTGCTCTATTGTTGGCAACGAATCGGTCCGCGGGGGTGGTTTGTACTTATATGACGGCTGCAATCTGACCGTTACCAACAGCATTCTCTGGAACAATACTCCACAGGAGGTTCTCTATTCGCTCAGCGGTATCCCGGACACGCTGATATTCCAGTATTCCGACGTCAGGGGCGGGGATCGGTTTATCAGTACGAACCGCAACGGCGTGGTCATCTGGGGCGATGGGAACCTCGACCTCGATCCGCGGTTCGTTGACGCGGACAACGGCGACTTTCGGTTGAACGCAGAGAGCCCCTGCCTGGACGCCGGCGATCCCACTGCCGAACTTGACCCAGACCAGACCTGGATTGATATGGGCGCGTTCTACGCTCCGCATGAAAGGGGAGACCAGCCTCGAATAATTGTTAATGCTTTAACATTTGACTTTGGCACGACCGACGTCGGGCAGACCGTTGATTTACCAATGCAAATCCACAATACCGGCTATGCAGCCTTGACGGTGTCGGATCTGAGCCTGTCAGGAGACCACCCCGACGATTTCCACACAGATTTCGCGCAGGAATTTTCGGTTGAGCCTGGCCAGTTAAGCAACCTCACATTGACGTTTGCCCCCGTCGCAGCGGGACCGCGGCAAGCCAGCCTGACCATCACCAGCAACGATCCGGCGCAGGAAGAGATAGGATTAGTACTATCCGGATTTGCGGTCAGTCGGGAAGACCGCCGATTGTGGAACGTCCCCGACGATTTAGCGAGCATCCAGTCCGCCATCAATATCGCCGCCGCCGGGGACACGATTCTGGTTCAACCCGGAATATATCGCGAGAATATCGACTTTCTTGGTAAGGAACTCCTGCTGACCAGCCTTTTTCTGATTGACCATGATCCAGAGCGTATTACCGGCACCGTCATCCAGGGTGACAACAGCGGCGGAGTAGTATCCTTCATCAGCGGTGAGGGTGAAGCCGCGGTGATTTCGGGATTCACCATTACCGGCGGGCAGGACGGGCTTTATTGCGCCTCCTCCAGCCCCACCGTGACCTACTGCCTCATCAACGGCAATTTAGCGGCGAATACTGTCGGCGCGGGATTATAT
>CAZCEM010000156.1:0-5951 GCA_964497555.1 uncultured bacterium | reverse complement strand
GGGAGAAAGGGAGAAAGTAGGGATGGAAATAGAGACCGTTTGCATATTCCTTTGATGCCTTGCTTGCAATAATGACCTATTGATTGCGATTTAGTATAACTACTTGTCGGGCACCGTCGGTGGGAGTTTCTTGACGACAGGCAAGATGTTTATCGCGCTGGTATTTCAGAAGGTAGAGTAGGTCGCGGCGATTCGATATTAATGGGGGTAGAATCTAATGGACGTTAGTTGTCATTCCCGCGCCAGTGGGAATCCAGCCCCAAATCCCTCTGGATTCCAGCTTTCGCTGGAATGATGCGTCTTCGACGCATTTTTTCAATGTTCAAAAGAAAATGCACCCCTTAATACTGATCGACCGCGTCTGTTGAGACAGAAGGCGCGAACCGCGGCTAGGGGCTGAAAACGAGTTGTTCGCGGTTTACTGCCGGAGCCGTTCAGCAGGATCGTGCCTCTGCAGTTCGGCCGTTCACCCGTTCACCGGGGTTCCAAGGAAACTGGTTTAAACACTTAGGATTGGGATTATGTACAAAACCGGCTGTTTTATACTTGCCATCCTCATGGCCGCAGCGGCTTCGTCCGGCTTCAGCGCCGTTGAAGCCAAGTCAGCGCTTCTGAACCATGTCGCGGTGCAAGCCAATAATTCCGGCATTATGCTGGAGTTTGACAACTCGGATGTAGAACAGTCCGCCGTCACCCAACAAGAAGAGACTTATTCCACCTTCACTTTGCCTGACGAAGGCATAACTTATGACTATGGGCAGCCTATATTGCCCATGGTCAGCCGGTTTGTGGCTGTTCCGCCTGACGCCGGTTTGGAACTGGTCGTTGAAGCAGATGAGGCGGAAATCATCAACATTGATAATCCTCCGGCGCTGAATTACGATCAGACCATTTCATCCGTCAACATGAACCTGAATCCCGGGCAGCCACAGCAAGCCGCCTTGTATCCGCCGGTTTATGCTGAAATGTCGGAGCCGACCGTCATGCGCGGAGTGAGGTTGGTTAAAATCACCACCTACCCCATTCAATATGACGCCCGGAACAACTGCTACCTCCGCCGCGACAACATCCGCGCTGAATTGCGCTTCACCAACGACCCCCCGGTGAATCCGGTTCAGTTTCCCCACCGGAAAAACCTGAGCCGTGAGTTCAAGAACGTCATGGAACATCTGGTCGTCAATTCTCAGGACATTTATCGCGACGACGCGGAGGACCTTTCCCCCTTTGCCGGACATTATCTAATTGCCTGCCGCGAGGAAGCCCTGCTGCTGGCGCGCGATTTCATCGAATGGCGCCGGAAAGCCGGTTACCAGGTGGACCTTTATGCCGTGAGTTCGGGGGACGGCACCAATACCCAAGCCGTTAAAACTCAGATTCAAAGACGTTATGACGCTTATTTGAACGCTCACCAAGATCCCTTCGACCTTCTGATGCTCATCGGGGACTACACCAATCACGAGGGCTGCGGAACCGCGAACTCCCAATGGGTCATTAATCCCGAAACGGGTGAAACAGTTTGGGGAGGCTCCAATCACGCTGACTATAAGTTCGCGCTGCTCGAGGGTCAGAACGACGGACTGCACATGGACGTCGGCATCTCCCGCTGGGCTTCCGGCAGCCAAGGTCTTATGGAACTCAACGTGGCGCGGACGCTGGCTTACGAAGCCCGTCCTTATATGGAAAATACGTCCTGGTTCACCCGCGGCGCGGTCGGTTCGCAACACTGGGGTAATGGACCCACAGACCACTGGCATCCGTCCATTCACACCACCGCCCGGTGGGGCGTCGAGGTTCTAAAGCACCTCGGTTATCGCGATATCCGCTTCCAGGAAAGATATGAACATGATCGGCAGGGTCAGGTGTATGGTCCATGGATGACCACTCAGTTCGACGATCGCTGCAACGTGCTGCTGGAAAGGGCTGAAAATTACTACTGGCGTTCTAATTTTAATGGGCCTCGCGCTAACGTAGTCTTTCCTATCCGGATCTGCACCTCCGGGCACGGCGAATGGACGACCTGGTGGATCACACGCTCTGGCGACCGGAACAATCTCCGGGGACCGGTGGCGGCGACATGTGAATGGGGCGGGCCCTCCATCACCGGTGAAAACGCCATCTGGCTGGGGATGGTCAACGGCGTCATGTTGAACGACATGTCCTTCGGCTGGGGCTGGGTTTATTCCACCATCAGCCTCGAAACCTTCCTGCCCAACTACAACTACAGCGCCAGGGACATCTACCATCAAGTCAAAACCGACTCCGACACCTATGGTGATCCGGGCATCAAACCCTGGCGCAACGTTCCGCGGGAAGTGGACGTGGACCACGCGGCGCATGTCACGAACTCAACCCGCCTGATTGAGGTTTTTGTTTATGATCCTCATATTGAAGACCCGGACGAAGCCGGAGTAGAGGGCGCACGAGTGACACTATACGCCCCCGGAGTGCTCCCCAACAATGCAGCTCAGTATGCTGCTCATGAGGTCTGGCAGCAGACCGGCTTCGCTGACGCCGACGGTTATGCCCGCTTCGTTTTCAATGAAGAGCAAGACTGGGAAGGCAGTGTCATCTACGTCACCATAACCGGACGTGATTCCCAAGGCCATGACCTGCTGCCTGAGTTCAGCGAGATTTCCATCGACAACCACGTGGCGGCCATAGAGATTGCTGATTACGATCTGACCGAATCGAACGGCAACGACAATGGAGACCTCAATCCCGGCGAAACCTTCACCTTGTCGCTCACCGCGGTCAATCAGGCTCAACAAGGCACGGTCAACGGCGTAACCGCCAGAGTGTCCAGTCTGTCGCCATGGATTACGGTTAATAATAATGAAATCGCCTTCGGCGACATTGACCACGGTGAAGATGTTGAGGGGAACGGCACCGCGACCATGCAAATCCACGCCGCCTGCCCCGACGGCACAGCGCGTCCTTCAACCCGTCCCAAACTGCTGGTTGAGTTCCGGTCGGGCGACAATACCTGGCGCTCCGCAATCACACTAGATCCGGTGGCGCCAAACTTCCATGTGCGCGGCATCCCCGGCGGCATCGTAATACCCGACACTCTGTATCATTTGAATATAGATCTCGAGAACATAGGCCGCCAGGCGAGTTCCCCTATCACTGCTCGTCTGGTGTCTCAAGGCATGGGCGTGGGCGTGGTTGAGTCAGATGCGGTGTATAATGCGTTGAATGTCGGCGCGCACGCCACCATCCGTGACAACGGCTTCTTCTTGATAAGCGGAAACAGTGTAGTAGTGCCGGGCTCGATGACGCCGATGATGTTGATACTCCGCAATGAAGCCAACTTCGTTGACACCGCCTACTTTGAACTCCAGGTTCGTACACCCCGCGCCAACGCTCCGCTGGGACCCGACCGCTATGGTTATATCTGCTTTGACGACAACGACACCGCCTGGGCAATGGCACCCGAATATGACTGGGTGGAAATCGCCCTCGATGAGCGTGACCGCGACTTCGACGGCACAAACCTGAACATCCGCATCCTCGATGCCCTCAATTTCCGAGTCGGCGGGACCGCGGTAATAAAGCTTCCACGATATGCTAACCCGCAAGGGGACTCCAGTCAATTCCGATTTCAGTTCTACGGCTACTTGTATGACACCATTACGGTCTGCACCAACGGCTTTATAACGCCCGGCAACCAGCCGCTGATGCACAATGAAGAGAACTGGCCCATGGACAAAGCCATGGCCGGCGGCGCTGGTCAGATCGCTCCCTTCTGGGACTGGCTGCAGTACGGACAGAATGGGAAGATCTATACCTATTTCGACGCAGCGGATAAACGCTTCATAATCGAATGGTATAGGATGCGCCATTACGCCACGGGACAGACCGATCTGACGTTTCAACTAATCCTGTACGACCACACCTGGATAACCGAGTCCGGGGACCAGAACATCCTGTTCCAGTACCGGACTATTTCTCAGGCACAGGGTCCGCAAGACGAGCCGCAGACCATCTGGGCGGTCAACATTCCTTACGCCTCGGTGGGCATCAGTTCTCCTGACGGGAATTCAGGCATAAACTACACGTTTAACAACATCTACCCGACTCCCGCCAAACCGCTGCAGAACCAGATGGCGATCTTGTTCTCGACTTCTCCGCGTTACAAGTCTTGCATACTTTACGGTCACGTGAGGGACTACCAAACCGGTAGTCCGATAGAAAGAGCCGTGGTTGTCACCAAGCATGGTTTCACTGCCCTTACCGATGCGGAAGGATACTACCGTATCAACGGCGCGCTGGCGGAAGTGCCCTTCGATATAACTGCCCGCGCTCAAGGCTACAACGATTCCACGAAGTTCGGGCTGTCAGTTGCTGAAGATGACAGTCTTGAGATAGAGTTCGATCTTTTGCATCCTGAATTCTCTCCGACCCGCTGGAGTCTGCTGCAGGCGCTCGACCCCGGTTTCCAGATTGACCTTCGCTTCAGTCTGAACAACACCGGCAACGGGCCCTTGTACTGGAGAGTGGATCGACGCTTGCTCGGCGATGCGAACGCGGCGCCGTGGGAGTTCCGCCGTGCTTACCATTATGGTGACAGCACGGCAGACACCAGGCTGCAGGGCGTCATCTTCACCGGTCAAGAGTTTTACGTCTCCGGCTCGGGCAACGCCGATGAAGGGCCGAGGATTTATGTGTTCGACCGCAACGGTGTTTTCGTACGCAGCTTTGCCCAGCCGCGGGTGGAGGGGGATACTCGCGGCATGCGGGACCTGGCTTGGGATGGCGAACTGATCTGGGGCGCGGTCTCGCTGCGCAACAACCAGGTGTTCGGTTTTACCCGTGAGGGTGAGGTGCAGCGGCAGTGGCAAGGTCCGTACGACCCGACCACAGCGATGACTTGGGATCCCGAGCATGAAGTCTTATGGCTGGGAACCACCACCGGCAATCCGGTTGCTTACACTGTTGACGGTCAGCCAACGAATCTACCTCCCGTGCCCCGGGGCGATCTGAGGATTTACGGTCTGTCGTATTGGCCTGATGATCCTGACCATAAAGGGCTGTACATTTTACACCGGGAGCGGGAGACGAACCGTCAAACGCTTCACCGGGTCACCGCTGGGAACGGAGAAGCGCCGGAATTCGTGACCTACTTGCAGCCCGCGGCGGGCGGCGTGCCGGAGGGAGCCTTCATCACCAATAAATTCGACGTGTATAGTTGGGTGCTGATGTCGATTGCTAACCAGCCACCCGACAGCGGGGGCGACCGAGTCGATATCTGGCAGTTGGCGGCTCGAAAGGACTGGTACAAGATAGACGTCATTAAGGACAACCGTCGGGTGGAAGCCAAGGCGGAGACGCTGCAGACTGGCGAACGCAACGACTTTATCCTTCATCTCAGCTCGATTGACCTGCCGGAAACGACCTTTGTGGCGGAATTGTTCTTCCAGCACAATGCTGACAGCGGCCGGGGCCATATAGGCGTTCAGTTGGACGTTGTCGGACCTGTTGAGCCAAGTCCCTTCAGGCTGGTGACACCGCTGAATTTAGACACCCTGAGCTTCGACAATCCTATCATCCGGTTTGCGTGGCAGCCCACATATGACCCCAACTTCCGGGATTGTCCTTTCTACGTCTTCTGGATAAAGGCCGGCAGCGACTCCATCGGCATGGCTGCCTCGGACACCTCACTGGTGCTGAACTTGGATACCTTGTCCTTCAAACGGGATTGGATGTGCCGCCATTACACTCAATGGTGGGTGAATGTTTTCTCCGGCCCGGACGTGATTGAGTGTGAGTCGCGGTTTAGTTTCATAATGGATCCCAACGCCAATCTCATTGAGGACTCTGAGATTCCAGTGGAATTCAAGATTGCAGCCATCTATCCCTCGCCGTTTAACGCGACCACGAGAATCCAATTCGGCGCTGACCGAGCGGAGCGAACCCGTCTTCTGCTCTACGACATTACGGGACGGCTGGCG
>CAZCEM010000155.1:2565-6003 GCA_964497555.1 uncultured bacterium | reverse complement strand
GGGCATGTGGCAATGCCGACGGCGCGTCTGGCGCTGGAGGTCGGCTTTCGGGTGACGGTGCTGGACGGACGCCCCGAATTGGCCACGATAGAGCGGTTTCCAGGGATGCAACGGGTCGTCAAGGACACCGAGACCGCCGGCGAGGAATTAAGCCCCACGAGCGAGGACTACATCGCCATCATGACCCCGTCGCACGATGAAGACTACCGCATTGTCAGGAACCTGCTGGGCAAGCCTTTTCATTATCTGGGCATGATCGGCAGCAAGAAAAAAGCCGCTTTCGTCAAAAAGAACCTGGCCTCAGAGGGCTTCACCGCCGAGCAGATAGCCCGGATGAACTGCCCCATCGGCCTGGAGATAGGTTCCCACACACCGGAGGAGATCGCGGTGTCGGTGGTTGCCCAGTTGGTGAGGGTGAGAAATTTGGGGACGGAAAGTTAGAAAGTTCAAAAGTTCAAAAGTTCGAAAGTTCGAAAGTTCGAAAGTTTGAAAGTCGGAAGTTGGTACGCCGAAGGCGCATCATTCCAGCACAAGCTGGAATCCAAAGAAGGATCAAACTGTGTCCTCCGGTCTGTAACTTAATCATTAAATCCCGAAATCCACCATTTTACTATAAACCATGATCCTTCCCAAATTCGACTATGTGTCGCCGACCAGCCTCGATGAAGCCCTGAGCTGGCTGGAGGCGAACCACACTGCTGGAGTTAAGATTCTGGCCGGAGGCACCGACCTGCTGGTCGATATCCGCGGCAAGGTCATCCCCGACAGCCACCGGCCGCGCTGTCAGGAGCACACCAGCCGCCCCTGGCAGGCGCGGGACACGCTGAAGGATTCGGTCAAGGTTCTGCTGGCGTTGTCCCGGATTCCGGAACTGCGAGGCATCAGCCGCCAGGGCGACACCATCCGCGTCGGCGCCATGACCACCATCAGCGAACTGGAGCGGTCAGCGTTAATTCGCGACCTGCTGCCCGCGTTGTGGGACGGCGCGCGGTCGCTGGGCTCGCCGTTGGTGCGCAATCGCGGCACCTTCGGCGGCAACCTCGCCAACGCCCGCCCCGCTGCTGACACCGCCATCCCCACCCTAGCGCTGTGTGGCATGCTGCGGCTGGTATCGACTCGCGGCGAGCGGCTCATCGATGAGAACGACTTCGTCACCGGCCCCGGTCGAACTATTTTGGCGCCAGATGAGATCGTGGAGAGCGTGATCTTCAACCTGAGCCTTAGCGCCGAGGATCACCGTCGCGGCTCAGCCTACTTCAAACTGGCTAACCGCAAGGCTCTGGAAATATCGGTTGTCGGAGCCGCGGCGGCGGTTGAGTTCGATCCGGTTGGCTTTGTGGTCAGCGCCCGCGTCGCTCTCGGAGCCGTCGCGCCCAAACCACTGTGGGTTCCCGAAGTTGGCGAATATCTGATCGGTCGGGAACTCAACCTCGAAACGGCTCAGGCGGCAGCTCAAATTGCGGCGCATATCGCCAAGCCCATTTCCGACCACCGCGGCAGCCGCGAATACCGGCTGATGATGACCGAAATTCTGGTTCGTCGAGCCTTGCTGTTAAGCAATCACCGAGCTGCCACCGGTCAAGTTGAGGCGGCCGCATGAAACGAGTTATCACCTTAAAAGTCAACGGTCTGGAACGCGAAATCGCCATCGAGCCGCGTCGAACGCTGGCGCAGGTATTGCGCGAAGACCTGGATCTGACCGGCACGAAAATCGGCTGCTCCATCGGCGATTGCGGCGCCTGCACGGTGCTTATTGACGGCGTGCCCTCCTTCTCATGTCTGGTGCTGGCGATGGAAGCCGAGGGGCGCGAGATTCTGACCATCGAAGGGCTGTCCGAGGACGGCAAGCTGCACCCGCTGCAGCAGGCCTTCATCGACGTCGGCGCCATCCAGTGCGGCTACTGCACCTCCGGCATGATACTCTCATCCCTGGCGTTGCTGCGTCGCAATCCCAATCCCACCGCCGCTGAAATCCGCCGTGAGCTGTCTGGCAACCTGTGCCGCTGCACCGGCTACCAGAAGATTGTCGAAGCCGTCCAGACCGCCGCTCGAATCATGCGCGGCGAGCCGGTCGAGGAGGCTGAATATGGCATATAAAATCTTGAATTCGCGCGCGCCGCGAGTGGACGCCTGGGACAAAGCCACCGGCAAAGCCGTCTATACCGACGACCTCAAGCGGCCGGGGATGCTACGCTGCGCCATCCTCCATAGCCCCATTGCCCACGCAAAAATCCTGAACATCGACGTCTCGCAAGCTCTGGCGCTGCCCGGCGTGAAAGCCGTCATCACCGGCAAGGAAGCTGGGCAGGTGTTTTGGGGCGTGTCCCCTGCGCGCTACGATGAGAACATCCTGGCGCTGGACAAGGTTCGCTATGTGGGCGACGAAGTCGCAGCGGTCGCGGCGGTGGACGTGGATACCGCCCTGGAAGCCGTCGAACTCATTAAGGTCGATTACGAGCCGCTGCCACCGGTGCTGGACGGCCTGCGCGCCATGGACGAAGGCCAGCCGCTGGTGCATGACAAGTACAAGAACAACATCTGCGCGCAGGTGCACTGGAAATTCGGCGACTGCGACGCGGCTGAGAAAGAAGCCGACTACGTTCGCACCGACAAGCTGTCGTCGAAGATGCAGGACGGGGCTTTCATCGAGCCTCAGTCGGTGTTGGCCGAGGTCGATAGCGTGGGGCGTTTGACGATGTGGAGTTCGACGCAGGCGCCGCATTACGTCCAGCGCACCCTGGCGATGGCGCTGGAACTGCCGCTGGAGATGGTCCGGGTGGTCAAACCCTCGGTGGGTGGGGGCTTCGGTCCCAAGGCGAGCTGCTCTACCGCCGAACTGGTCACCTGCAAGCTGGCGCTTGTCACCGGCAAGCCGGTCAAGATCAGCTTCGACCGCGAGCAGGTCTTCCTGCATTCGCGGGCGCGCCATCAGTTCTGGCACACCATGACCACCGGCGTTAAGAAGGACGGCACGATTCTGTTCCTGCGCCACCATTGCGTTCTCGACGGCGGCGCCTATGCCAGCTTCGGCGTGGCAACCATCTATTACGCTGGATCGCTGCTGGGCGGGCCCTACCGGCTGAAGAACATGACCTACGACGGCTACCGCGTCGTCACCAACAAGCCCGCTTGCGGCGCCCAGCGCGGGCACGGAGGCGTCATCGCGCGAGCGCTGTTCGAAACCCAGCTCGACCAGATCGCGGATGAGCTGGACCTCGATCCGCTGGAGATGCGCCTAAAGAACGTCATGGGTCCCGGCGAAACCACCTGCAACGAGCTGTACATGTCCAGCCTGGGGATGCGCGAGTGCCTGGAAGCCGTCCGCGACCACGCCCACTGGACCGAAACCTGGCAAGACATCCACCGCCGCAAGAGCTTCGCCAAGAACCCCACTCCCACTGAACCGGCCTCTTCCATCGAGTCTATTCAGTCCAGATC
>CAZCEM010000155.1:0-2555 GCA_964497555.1 uncultured bacterium | reverse complement strand
GTCCAGATCGTCCATACCGTCCATGCCGTCCACCCCGCCCGCCCCCCACATCGAAATCGACCCTGTCACCGGCCGCAAGACCGCCCGCGGGGTGGGCGTGGCTTGCGGATTTTTCGTATCCGGCGCGGGCTATTCGATCTACCGTTCCGAGACCTACCACGCCACCGTGGTCATCAAGCTGAACGAACTCGGCGGCTCGGTGATCGTCTCGTCCGGAGCGGCTGACATCGGCCAGGGCTCGGACACAGTGCTGGCCATGATCGCCGCGGAGGTGCTGCAACTGCCGCTGTCCAAGGTCAAGGTGCTGTCCGGCGACAGCGACCTCAGCGTTGATTTGGGGGCTTATTCCAGCCGCACCACCCTGATGGCCGGGCATGCCGCCAAGGAAGCGGCCGAGTCTGTCCGCGACCAGGTTTTGCAAGCGGTCGCCCAACGCGCCGGAGTTCCATTCGAAAGCCTGTATCTGGAGGACGGGCTGGTCAAGAGCCGACGGGATGATTTCGACTTCGCGCCGTTGCGGGAAGCCTGTATGTTCGAACGCAAGGGCTGGACGAATCCGCCTACAGCTCCCTTCCTGACCTTCGACGAAGCGGCTCGCATAGCCTTCTTCGAGCGCGGAACCATCATCGGCGCCGGTCGTTACAAACCGCCGGTTCTGGGCGGTTCGTTTAAGGGCGCGACGGTGGGGACGTCACCGGCGTTTGGGTGTTCAGCGCAGATTGCGGAAGTGGTGGTCGATCTGGAAACGGGTGAGGTTGCGGTAAAGAAGATCGTCGGCGCTCATGACTGCGGCTTCGCCATCAACCGCACGCAGGTCGAGGGGCAGATGCAGGGCTCGGTGATGATGGGGCTGGGCGAAGCATTGATGGAGGAGGTTATGTACGACACTCAGGGCAATGTCATCAACGCCAACCTGGCCGAGTATAAAATCCCCACCGCGCTGGACATGCCGCCGTTGGATGCCATCGTGATCGAGACCATCGAACCCAACGGGCCTTTCGGCGCCAAGGAGGTCGGCGAAGGCGCGATAATGCCCGTTATTCCAGCGCTGTTGAACGCCATTTACAACGCCACCGGCGTTCGCATCACCGAGCTGCCCGCCAAACCCGAGCGCATCGCGATGCTATTGAGGCAGGCAGGGAAGAAGTGGATTGATACTTTTAAAGTTTAAAAGTTTAAAAGTTTAAAAGTTTGAAAGTTCGGGGGCGCATCATGCCAGCGAAAGCTGGCATCCACTCCCCGTGTAAGACAAGCGTCCCGCTTGTCAGGCGACTGACCGCGTAGGATATACGTCCCGCTTGTTGTAGGTTTCCCTGTCGTAGGTCGGGTCTCCGAGCCCGACCTATAATGAGTTCAGAGTTCACGCTTTGGCGTGCATATACACCGTCAGCGCATGATTCCAACGCAAGCTGGAATCCACGCCCCGTGTAAGACAAGCGTCCCGCTTGTTGTAGGTTTCCCTGTCGTAGGTCGGGTCTCCGAGCCCGACGTGAGGAATCTTTCTTGGTGTCCTTTGGGTCCTTTGTGTTTAAATAATGCCTTTCGTTCGAGTCGATAACCTGAACTTCGCCTACGAGCGCATCGGCGATGGACCGCCCCTGCTGTTGATCGCAGGTTTCGGCTGCGATCGCAGCTTCTGGAAGCGGCATCAGGTCGAGCCGTTCGCAGAGCGTTATGAAGTCATCATCTACGACAACCGCGGCATCGGCGACAGTGATCTTTCGCCCGTGCCCTACGACATGTGCCGGCTGACTGAAGACGCGGTGGAGCTGCTGGATGCGTTGAACATCGACCGTGCTCATGTCGTGGCGCCCTCGATGGGCGGGATGATTGCGCTCGAATTGGCGATTCGTTATCCGCTGCAGGTGCGGTCGCTGATGCTGTCCGGGTCAGCGGCTCGCTCGGATGGCTGGATCGTCGCCAAGCAGCGTTTTTACGCCCGGCTAGCCGAGATTGTGTCTTCGGAAGCCGACTTCAATGAAATCAAAGCACAGTTCAACGCCCTGTTCCTGTTCAGTCCGCCGTTTTACGAAGATCCCGCGGCGCTTGACCGCTATCTCGATCTTGCTCGGCTGTCGGCTCCGCCCATGGAGGCCTTCCTGGCGCAGTCGCAAGCCATCGCCGCGTTCGACGTTCGCGCCGAGCTGCACCGGATCGCCTGCCCGACCTTGCTGCTGGTCGGCGAGGACGACATGGTCATCCCCCGGCGGTTCAGCGAGGAACTGGCAACGCTGATTCCCGGCGCCGAGCTTGAAGTCCTCCCTGGCGTTGGACATCTGATCACGCACGAAGCGCCGGAAGTTTTTAATGAGAGAGTGATGGCGTTTTTAAAGAGTGTCGAGTAACAAGTGCCAAGAGGAAAGAGCCAAAAGGCAAAGTTCGACCTTCGCGCCTGCCGACTTGGTGCTTGTTACTTGGCACTTAGTACTCTAATCTTCGCTCTTAGCTCTTGATACTGAACTTATACCAATTCGCATTCAGTAAGTCAATTACCTTTATAGCAACCCCCCTGCCCCCCTTCAATAGAAGGGGGGTAAGTCAAATGCTGGACTTGA
>CAZCEM010000154.1:0-6010 GCA_964497555.1 uncultured bacterium | reverse complement strand
AGTCGCGGAAGTTTTCATATTCCGTGGTGGGGAAGCCACCATGACAATTCCCACGCAAGCGGGAATCCAGAAAATGCGCCAAAGGCGCATCATGCCAGCGAAAGCTGGCATCCATTAGCTACATTCTGGATTCCCGCTTTCGCGGGGATGACAGCGAGGCGGAGTTCAAACCAAAAAACAGCAGCAAACAGCAAAAAATCGGGAGTTTTCAGCAAATCCTAATTAATTAGGGTGCGCTGCATTTGCATTTTCTCAAGATGTAGATTAAAATAAACAAACGCCTTCATTGGCGATCCAAGTCTCATATCCCTGAAAATGATAAACTTTACACGTGCACAACATACAATCCAATTTCAAGCGCCAAGTGGCAATTATTAAACGGCAAACGGCGCCAGTGGTCCAGGAGGCTGCTAACTTTGTGCTCTGTTTTTTTTTAAAATAGAGACTCTTACTGAAGGAGGCAATCATGATCTCAAGGGAGGTATTGTTCGGCAATCCAAAGAGGACTTTTCCCCAGATTTCACCGGACGGCAAGCGCCTGGCTTACATCGCGCCCGATGAAGGCGTCCTGAACGTCTGGGTCAAGACCGTCGGGCTCGAAGACGACCATCCCCTCACCCACGACCGGCATCGCGGGGTGCGCGGCTATTTCTGGGCGCGCAACAATCGGCAGATTCTTTTCATACAGGATAAAGACGGCGACGAGAACTGGCACGTCTATGCAATCCCCGTCGAAGGCGGAGAAGCCGTCGATCTGACGCCCTTCGAGAACATCCAAGCGCGCATTCTGAAGGTGCGGCCTGATTTCCCGGATACGATTCTGGTGGGAATCAACAACCGCAATCCTCAGTTGCATGACGTCTATCGCCTCGACCTGCGGGACGGCTCGCGAGTCCTCGACGTCGAAAACACCATCGGAGCTGTGGATTGGACTATCGACAATAATCTGGTCGTTCGGATTGGGGAACTGCCCCTCCCGGACGGCGGTTTTCAGCTCGTACATCGCGACGGTCCCGGCGACAACTGGAAACCTCTGACGTCCTGGTCCTCTGAAGACGCGCTTACAACCTCGCCGGCCGGCTTCGCCCTCGACAACGAGACGCTGTACATAAAAAGCAGCGTCGGCACCAACGCAGCGGAGCTGCGAACCCTGAACCTCAAGACCGGCGAATGGAAAACGCTGGTCTCCGACCCTGTGTATGACGTTTCGGAGCTGCTCATCCATCCCATCAGCCGCCGGATTCAGGCCGTCAACATCGAGCGGGAACGGATGGACTGGCTGGTGCTTGATCCCGAAGTGGAGGCCGATTTCGCGGCTCTGCGGAAACTGCATCCCGGCGATTTTGGCATCATCGACCGCGACAACGACGACACCGTGTGGCTGGTGGTGTACGTCGTCGATGTCAGTTCGGTGGTTTTCTACAGCTACAGCCGCGCGACTAAACAAGGGACCTTCCTGTTCTCCCATCGTCCCGAACTCGATCAATATACACTCTCGCCGATGAAACCGGTCTGCTTCACCGCCCGCGATGGATTGACTATTCACGGCTATTTAACGCTGCCGGTGAGCGCGGATCCGCGCCGCCTGCCGGCAATCCTGCTCATTCACGGCGGTCCGTGGGTGCGGGACACCTGGTGTTTTCATCCGGAGGTTCAATGGTTGGCGGACCGCGGCTATGCGGTGCTGCAGATAAATTATCGAGGCTCGACGGGCTACGGCAAACAATTCACCAATGCCGGTGATAAGGAATGGGGCGGCAAGATGCAGGACGACATCACCGACGCCGCGCTGTGGCTGATCGAGCAAGGTGTTGCCGATTCCAAACGCATTGGGATTTACGGCGGCTCTTACGGGGGCTACGCAACTTTAGTGGGCTTGACGAAAACGCCGGACCTGTTCCGCTGTGGAGTGGACATCGTCGGTCCTTCCAATCTCATCACCTTCCAGGAATCAGTGCCGCCATACTGGGAACCCATCAAGCCGATGTTGTATAAACGGGTGGGGCATCCTGAAACGGATCGGGAGTTGTTGGACCAGCGCTCGCCGCTCAACCACATCGACCAAATTAAGGCGCCGTTGATGATCGCGCAGGGCAAGAATGACCCTCGCGTCAAACGAGCGGAGAGTCTTCAGATTTGCGAGGCTCTGAGAGCAGTGGGCAAGACGGTGGAGTATCTGGAGTTTGAAGACGAGGGGCACGGCTTCGCTCGACCGGAAAACCGCTTGAAGTTCTATGCAGCAGCGGAGAAGTTTCTTTCCGAGCATCTGGGAGGCAGATACTTGGACTAAGGCAGAATGCAGAATGCAGAATGCAGAATGAAAGGTCAATTTTCCGGGCGCCAGCAGGACAGGCTTTCTTGTTTGTCCTATCCAGGGCAGGATGGCGCTGGCAACAGGATAGATTGTCTGCTGCGCGGCCTGAAGGGTAAAAAGTTACCGCTGCGTCCTCAGCCGCTGAATATGGCTTCATACGGCGTTATCTTCATTCTGCATTTTGCATTTTGCATTTTGCATTTATTCCTCTTTCTTCTCTGGTGGGAACAATTGCTTCAGAATATCTACCGCCTCGATCTGCTTGTCGATGTGGATGTAACGCGCCTTGTTTTTTTCCGCGGTCTTCAAGAACAGGCTGTCCAGGTCGCCGTCGGAAGCCACAATCAGCGCCTCGGCGTTGTCAGCCGCCAGCTTGTTGAATCCATCCGACAGCGCCCCTCGGCGGGTTTCGCCGCCGATGTGAAAGGCAATCACCGGAATCTTGGCTTTCTTGGCGGCATCGACGAGCGCCTGACACCGCTTCTCCTCCTGACTAACATCAACCTTGGCGGCGCCCAGACCTTTGGATGAGCCTCCCGCCACCAAAATCAACGCTTTATATTCCTTAAGGCTGTCGGCGGTCGCCGTCTTCTCCAGCGTGACGTTCACCCCGGCGCGCAGACACAGCCCCTTCATTATTAATACATCTGCCGCTTGACCGACTGATGTAAGCAGCGCCGGCTGTTCATAACCCTTGACGGTCGGTTGCTCTTTGTCTTCAGCCCTCATCGCGGACCCGAGCGCTAAGGCAATCAGCACGGCTGAAAAGTATTTCATGTCTTATTCCCTTGAAAAAAATCCGATCCGGCCGGGGATCGACGGACAAAATGGACGATATGGACAGCGGCATTATTCTGCATTCTGCATTCTGCATTCCTCACCGCTGGGCTTCTAAGATGACCACCTCGCATGGCGCCGCGGCTTTAAACTGCTCCGCCATCCGCCGCGTGCCCACTACCGCGGGATCGCCCCAGTGCATCGGTATCGCCACCTGAGGTTTCAACATGTTGCAGGCTTCGACCGCCTCGCCGGGATCCATGACGTAAGTGCCCGACACCGGCAGCAGGGCGATGTCGCACTGGAAGTCCCGCATGTGCGGGAAGGCATCGCAGTCCCCGGCATGGTAAATCTTCACGTCGTCGAGGGTCACGATGTAGCCGACGTGCCCGTATTCCCGCAGATGGTACTTTTTATTGATGTTATAGGCTGCAGTGGCGTATATGTCCAGCCCCGCGAGGTTGTGCCGGACATAGGGCAGCGTATAGACATCAGCCTTGGGGTAGGCTCTGCGGCAGCTTTCAGCCATAATGACCTTGCCGCCCGATCCCAGCGCCTTCTTAATATCCGCCGGGCTGCAGTGATCATAATGCTCGTGGGTCACCAGCACCAGATCGCCGTCTCCGCCCACCGTTGCGGGCAGTTTCCAAGGATCGAAATAGACCGTCTTCGAACCGGCAATCCGGAAGCTGTCGTGCCCCAACCAGGTAATCTTTTCGAGCAGCGCACGCACCTTGTCGTCCATAGGATCCTCCAAGTGTTCACAATCGTCAGCCCTCCGCGGGAGGAATGCGCCGGAACTGGCACCGACAGCTCCTCTTATTTAACAACGCCTGCCCCGCTGAGAGCTTCCCCTGAGCTTTCACCAAAACCTTCCCCTTGCCCAAATTTCCTTTCCAAACGGAATGAGAGGCGCCGGCTTAGGTGACCGAGAATACTACAGCTCTTTCAGAGCCGATGCCGTTGACCAGCCAGTAGTAAATCGCCCGCGGCTCCATACTCCGGCGACTGGAAACACGCTGCTTAAGACGCGCTGCCGTCCGGCCTATGCTCGCGGCAGAACCCTTATGGACGACGGTGTCAACGGTCGTGGTGTCTTCGAAGGTGATAACCTGCGCGTCGTATTGGTCAGGCTTCTCAATCTCAATCATCAACCGCCCGCCGAACAGCTTGTATTGGATAAGAATAATGCCGGACAGCGTCTTGCAGCCCGCCTGGCGGCAGTCCCGGTTGAGTTGGAACAGCTTGTTCCCAAGCCCGAACGGGTGGCCAAAGACGTTAATTATAGGTATGAAGTAGAAAGTTTTCCCCGTCCAGTCGAATTCCTTGGATTCCCAAGCCAATTCGTTAAACTTAGTGCTGGTTTGCATCAGGTGTACTCCTGTGATGAGCCAGAATATGGTCTTGATGTGTGCCGGTGTGAAAGACAATCCCGTCTGTCATACCGCTTGAAAAGGTCCGAAGACCGGGAGTTTTAACGCCCCTCGCTCCCGTCCGGTCGGCAACTCCTTCTTAATATACAATCTTTAAGCTGATTGTCAACCAAGTTCATGCCCTTGCAGGCGTTCAGCGGTTTTTCAGCAGCGTCTTTCGCAAGCCTCAGAGCAATCCCTTCCCGCGCAGAACGTCTTCCAGTTCGCGGAAGAACCGCTCATTCTGCGGCGGCAGACCTATGGAGACCCGGATATAATCCGGCAGGTTGTAGCCGTCCACCGGCCTCACCACCACGCCCCGCTGCAGCAGCAGATGGAATAACTCCCTCCCCAGCAGCGGCAGGCGTATCAGCACAAAGTTGGCTTCGGTCGGCAGATAGCCCAGACCCAGCCGGTCAAGCTGGGCGTAAAAGAATCGTTTGCCCTCCTCGTTGACAGCAAGAGTGGCGCGTACGAATTCTTCATCGTCCAGCGCCGCGGCCGCGGCAACCTGCGCCAGCGAATTCACATTGAACGCCTCCCGCACCGCGTTCATCGACAAGCACAGCGGCTCGGTGGAAAAGGCGAAGCCGATGCGCAGCCCCGCCAGCCCGTAGGCTTTGGACAGCGTTCGAAGCACGATTACGTTTCGTCCTGCGCATACATATTCCAACATATCCGGGTATATATCCGGATTACGGAATTCGTAATAGGCTTCATCGAAGACGACGACAACCTTCGACGGCACTCGTTCCATCAGCTTCACCGCGCCGGTCTTATCAAGCAAAGTGCCGGTGGGATTATTGGGATTGGCGATGAAGATTACCTTGGTGCGCTCGGTAACTCGGTCGAGGAGGGCTTCAACGTCATACTTCAAGCCCGGCATGGGCGCCCAGACCACCGTACCGTTCATAATCTGAACGGCAATTCGGTATTTAAAGAACTCCTCGCGGCAGATGACCACCTCATCACCTTCGCCGACGAAGGCTTCAGTCACAAGTTCTATCAATTCGGCGGAGCCGTTGCCCAGTAATATTTGCGAGCGGGGCAGCCCCAGTTTCTCGGAGAGCTTTGACTTCAGCAGATAGCCGCCGCCGTCGGGGTACAGGTGCATCTCCGGCAGCGCGGCTCTCACCGCTGCGAGGGCTTTCGGCGAAGGCCCCAGCGGATTTTCATTGGATGCCAGTTTAATGACGTCGCTGAGTCCGTATTCTCGCTGGACCTCGCTGATTGGTTTACCCGGCTCGTAGGGGATGATGTTTCGAATTGCCGGCCGGGAAGCCGGAGGAAAGTTCATCATGATGTATGCTGCCTCGTTTAGTGCTCAGGATTCAGTACTCAGTGCTCACCACTCATACCAATTATCTTTCAAACAGTCATTATTCAGTAAAAGAAACCTGCCCCCCTTCAATAGAAGGCGGGTATATCAAGTCCAACATTTGACTTACCCCTTTCTATTGAAGGGGGGCAGGGGGGTTGCAATAAAAGTAATTGACTTACTGAATGC
>CAZCEM010000153.1:0-6017 GCA_964497555.1 uncultured bacterium | reverse complement strand
CGGAGGCCCGACCTACGCGTCGCAGGCGCTATTTTCTGGGAAATGACAACGAATGTCCAATATATTCTGACTCCATTATTAGTAGTCGGGTTGGAAGCCTGACCTAAGCGATGAAGGAACGCCATTCGCGTAGGACAAGCGTCCCGCTTGTCAGTGGTGATCTCTAAGCTATGCTGTTTGGATGCGCTACACATTGAACCTTATGTTGAGCACGTCGCCGTCCTGGACGATGTACTCCTTGCCCTCCAACCGCACCTTGCCCTCCTTTTTCAGTTGAGCTTCGGAACCCGCGCGTATCAAATCCTCCCAGTTATATACTTCAGCGCGGATAAAACCCCTCGCGATATCCTCATGGACCGCCCGCGCTGCCGTCAGGGCGTTCGAGCCGGCGTGCATCGTCCAGGCGTGGGATTCCTTAGGACCGGCAGTCAGGAACGTCGTCAGCCCCAACAGGTTGAAGGTCGATTTGATGATCCGGTCCAACGTCGGCAGCTCAAAGCCGAGTTCCTCTAAAAAAGGCGCGCGCTCATCAGCGTCGAGCCGAGCGATTTCCGCCTCAATGCCTCCCGCGATGGCTACCCATTCGACCCGCCGCCCCAGCGACACTGCCTGCTCCTTCAGCTTAGTCAACCGCTGCCCCGCCTGCCGGACGCGGTCTTCGCCGAGATTCAGAACCACTAACAGCGGCTTAAGGCTGAGGAAGGAATAGCCTTTAATCAGCTTCAACTCGTCAGCGGTCAAATCGACGTCCCGCAAGGGCTTCTCGGCGGACAAAGCCTCGACGCAGTGCTGCAGCGCGTCGGCTTCAGCTTTGGAATCCTTATCGTGCAGCTTATTGACCCGCGAGAGGCGCTTCTCGGCCACCTCGAGGTCGCTGACCACAAACTCCAACGCGGCATCCAGCAGGTCGCCCTCCGGGTCGAGCTTCCCTCGAGGAGGCGGCACCAGGTCGTTCTCGAAATCGCGCACCACCAGCGCCAGCATATCCGCGCCGCGCAGATCCGCCAAGTATTGAGGAGGATAGCCGGTCGGGAGATCTTTTTTGGCCGTCAGCCCGGGAATATCCACGTATTCGACGGTGGCGTTGACTATCTTCTTGGAATTCCAAACCTTCGCCAGCTTCTCCAGCCGATGGTCGGGAAGCTGGGCGACTCCGCGCTGAGTCTCGCGCTTGCCCTGCTCGACGGTACTATCCACACCGGTGAGGATGCTGAACAGCGTCGATTTGCCGGACAGCCGCGGTCCAACTATTCCACATTCCATTTTGACAGGGCCTTATCTTAATTTACTACCGGTCGAAGACCGGTGGTCCTTGGCGATGAAAGGAAAAAACAAACCGCGCGGAGCGTTGAAAGCGTTGAAAAAACCTTATGCGAATGTGCATTCAATTATAATTAATCTTTCGTAGGGGCACGGCCTGCCGCGCCCCTACATTGTCTCTTTAAACATCAATTGAATGCAACATGGTTTCAACGCATTAGATTGAACGCAAGTTGTCTTTGGTGCGTCGGCTTATTTCACCAGCGCCGTCTTGCGAACCGAGCTGAAATCGCCGGCCTCCATTCTGATAATGTACAAGCCGGCCGCGCGGTTTTCACCCTGCCAGATTACCGAATGCCGTCCCGCCGGCTTGACGCCGTTCCACAACGACTCGACCAGCCGACCTTGAAGATCAAAAATCTTCAGGGACACCCTTCCAGCCTCCGGCATGCCAAACTCGATACGAGCCGCTGAATTGAACGGATTCGGGTAGCTGCCCGCCAGATAGTATTCGCGCGGTATGGCATCCGATGCCCGCAGCTTGAGGACCGTGAAGTCGTCGGTCTCATAGACCAATCCTTTACCCTCCATCACGTCCACCAGGTTCAAAATGTCCACCCTTTCCCCAGCGGCCAGCCCCAGCGTAAAAGCTTCCCCTTCCAGCAAACCCTCACGCTCCGGCGTGGCGGGATCGTCGCCCCAGACCGCCAGACCGCAGCGGCTGTCCACGTCAAAGACGCCTCGTCCCACCATCAAACCTTCCAGAGAATAAGCTGTCAACGCATCGCCCGGATTGACCTTGACGCCCTCAACTTCCATCGCCAGCAGGCTCATATTGGCGCCTGTCGAGGGCAGCTCGTCGAGATCTGTTGAACCGACCGAAGTTCTTGCCATGACGCGCTCCTCCTCGGGTGGCGGATAGTTCAAGGTGGCGGCGCCGTCCATCTTGATCATGTATCCCTGCGTTTCCCGCCAGGGACTCATGTTGGAAAACTCGTACAGCGGCGACAGGAAATTCCCCCGGACGTCCTTAGCGATGAGGACCTGGTCGATGATAGGCGACAGGACGTAAAAGTCCGGTGCGGCGGCGCTTAACTGGTAGTCGGGGTAGTAGGCGACCATGTTCCAACTGTCCGCCAGCGGGAGTTCGGCGTCAAATGGAATCGGCTCGCCTGACCAGACGGTTTCGGTGGTATAGTGCATCTTGACCATGTAGCCCTGCGTCAGATCCCAATATGGAATGCCGTTGTATTCCCAAGCCGGGCTGTAGAATCGACCCCGAATGTCCTTCATGATGTCGAGGGCGTGCTCGTCCCCCTCGCGCAGTTGGTCGGTCATGAGGATGACGTCAGGGCCATCTTCGAGTTCCCATAACTCCTGCGGGGGAATGACATTGATTGAGATCATGTTCCAGCCTTGGTTCAGCGTCACCGTCAGGTCGCGGATGGAAATCGCCGTCAACGTCAGCACGGAGAAGCCGTTCACCTGCCAGATTTGCGGACCCGCAATGAAATGGGGTATCCCGCGGTATTCGACGTCTTCAACGTCGTTCCAGACCATGAAGCGTACTGGTTCATCAGCCACGAAGCCGTCAATCTCCTCCGTGTTGGCATCGTCACCGAAGACTGACAGTCCAGCACGGTTCTCAGCGTCCCAAACGACGCCGCCCGCCAGCAGCCCGTCGGACGTGAACGCTCCGATTTCCCAGCCCGAGGGGGCCGGTTCTCCATCGAAGGTCAGCGCTTGTATCAAGTGGCTGTGGTTGACGTCCGTTTCAGTGAAACCTACGAAGTGGCGCAGATTTGGCAGACCGAGATGAATGTGAAAGGATGGTCCATCCATCCAGATTTCACGGTTGAGTGAATCGACCGGCACCCGCTGATAGTACACGGGACACAAGGTGTTGGCTTCGCCCGCGTCTTGTATAGGCGTGCCGGGCCACGTATCGGTAACATAGAAGATGTGAAGGGCGTCATCCACCAGTTCCGCCTGTGTGCAGTAGCATTCGCTCCGCGCTTCGCCCCGATTCGCGTGGGGAGTGTGGGTCTCCACCACCATGGTGGGTATGCTCCAGCTCGCGCCTAAATCCTCCGACACACACACCGCAATATCGCCGTTGCAGCGACCGCTGCCGTCGTTGATTACCACGTAGTCATTGTAGGGGAAGTAGTTGAAGACGCAGTACAGGTCGCCGTTGGGCGCGAAGCTGAGTGAGGGGAAGCCCACGTTGGAACCCCACGTAATCGGTCTCGGGCTGATTATCACTTGGCCGGCGCTGTCGAGAATCGCCTGGGAGAACCATCCGTCCGCCACCGGCGTAATCTCATCGGTGGCTTCGCTCCAGTGGAACAGGTAGGATTTATCCATTGTGAGCATATCGATCGGCGGTTGAGCTTCCGGCTCCGGCTGCACCCACATCCCCCGCGCATCAAATACCACGTGGATGTTGTCATCCGCGTCAAAGATGACGTCATGGGTAGTATAAGGGAACAGCGTGTCGCCGTAAGCCAGCAGGCCTTCCCGGTCCGGGTCGGGCGGGATGCAGCGGGTGATGTTGAAGGGATCGTCGAAGTTCCAGTTAACCCCGTCGTCGGACCAAACGAGCATCAGGTCATTGTACATCTGATAGGCGAGGTAGCCTTCCCAATCTTCGGGTGGGTCCGCCAGTGACCGGAGGTACGTTATGGCGACGCGGTCGCTGTTCGGAGAACGAGCAATGCGGTAGCTGTTGAGGTGCGAAAGCGCTGCCTCAACCGGCTCATCTTGATTATACTCGATGTCTCCCCCGTCCACAATGCTGCCAGACGACCAGCCGATTCTACTCACATCGCTGGTGTTGGTGACCACGTGGATCACTCCACCGAGATTCATAATTCCTTGAGGCCAGATGCTGTTGATGTCGTTGTATTGCGGCGTAACATAACCGGTGAAAATGCCAGACCCTAAAGCGGAGTCCAGAAGTACTTCAGCAAAGGTGTCGTTGCCGCGGGTGACATGGGAAAACACCATCGCGCGCGGCCTCCGCTCGGTGGTCAGCGTCAGGCAGCCATAACCCGAACGGCTGCCGTCATCGACTTGGACGCCGTCCGGTTCGAGCCAGTTTTCGTCGTCGAAGTAGTTGTATTTCTGGTGGCGGGTGTTGAGCTGGGCGTCGTATCCATCCATCCAGGTAACGTGCACGCCGCCGTTATTGTCAACGGCGATGCAGCGCCCCAGGGCGCCGTTGGTCTGGTAGTCAGCGTAGGTTTGACCAGCGCACCAGCGCAGACCGAGGATGCCTTCTTCTTCCTCGGGAGGCACTGGTCCTTCCAAATGGATGATTTCCGCCTGCAGCACATTGTGGTCGTTCTGTTGAACCCATGCCACCACCGCGAGGTTGTTGGGATCAAGTTCATGCCAGCCCAGATTCGCCAGGTCAAATTCAAAGCTGAATGATTCGACGCCGTCAGCGTCGATGTTGAAGCGGCTGCCGTTCGCGTCGGGCGCCATCTTCACCATCGGGTCATGATGGGTGGGCAGTCCGTTGGGTCCTTGGTAATCGTAGCTTTCCTCCGTCAACGCCGCGTACAGGGTTAAATTGTTCAAGGCATTGAAGGAATGCACATCCACCTCAACCGTCGCGGTTTGGTTCTGAACTCGACTGTCCAGTGTGATGCCGATTGGCGTTTCGTTCTGGCGCGCGTTGTTCACCGCCGCCACGAAGTTGTCCACCGTCCGTTGACCGCCGAAAAGACTGCCGTTGAAAAAGTACATAGGAACCGCGTTCACACCGTAGTATTCAACTCGGGAGCGGTTTTCCGCCATATTATCTCGGTACCAGGGATCTGAGTCGGCAGGCCACCAGACGTGAAAACCAACCGCCACCGCCTGGTCCTCTCCCACCCGATCCATCGCTTGATAGAATATCGGCGTCGCGCCGGCGCAGGGTGGACAAGTTGAGGAGGTGAAGTATTCGACCAGCACCTTTCGTTCATAGGCGTCCTCCTGACCGCCTTCTTCGGCCGACAGCCGCGCCTGGATGAAATAGTCGCCACTGTTGGCGGGACTGAACGATGCGCCGTCATTCTGGGTGCTGAGCATTGCCCACGGCATGTCGGGATTGGTCCCCGCGAAGGGCGCATCGCCATCGCTGGGGAACCGCGTGCCGTTGACGAAATAATACGTAACCAAATAGCCTTCACCAGCGGTGATGGGAGACTCCTCCTCGAATTCCGGCGCTAAGGTCAGCCATTCCGCAGCTTCGTTGCCGGAGGTGCGCGCGGTGCCGGTCCAAAGCAGCTCAAGTTGGAGACTGTCTTCCTCTGGATTATACCTATGGACCGAGAACGGAGCGTCCACCGAATGATCGGACCAAACGAGAACCCGAAATTGATCCAGAGTCAAGGGTCCGACATCGTCGTCCGGATGATAGAACATGGCTGCCCAGCCGGAGTTCTCATTCCAAGAAGTAGTTGACTCATAGGAATTATCGGTGTAGCCGATCCAGAATTCCGGCTGGTTCACCGGTTCAATGACAATTTGGTCCAGACCGGCGATGTTGTTTTCGTCGTCGGCATCATCCTGCAAAGTCACTTCCACCCAGGCGGTGTAGTTGCCGATTTCATCGGGCACTTCCCACGGCTCTTCACAGACGACGTTAATCGCTTCACCGCCGTCGATGCCGCCCGCCACCTGGTCGTATTGCCAGACTTCCTCGCCGTCGGCGTTGAGAATCCAGAAGTTGACGATGAATTCGCCGATGTCCCCGCCGGGAGCGC
>CAZCEM010000152.1:0-6028 GCA_964497555.1 uncultured bacterium | reverse complement strand
GATTTAAAGAAACGGAAAAATGGCATCTCTCAAACAGATTCGAAGACGCATCGCCGCCGTATCCAGCACCCGCAAGATAACCCGCGCCATGAAGATGGTGGCGGCAGCGAAGATGCGGAAGGCGCAGGAGAACCGCGAACGCGCCCGTCCGTATTCTAAGAAGCTGCAAGAAGTGATTTCGACTCTGGCGGCAATCACCGACCACAATCTCCATCCGCTGCTCGTTGAACGCGAACCACAGCGGGTCGGTGTCATCTGCGTCACCTCTGACCGCGGCATGGCCGGCGCCTTCAACACCAACATCTGCCGCCGCGCTCAGCAGGTTCTGGACGAAATGAAGCACCTCGACGTCGAACTCATCACTCTCGGCCGCAAAGGCAACGACTTCTTCAAGAAACGCAGCGTAAGAATCTACAAGTACTACCCCAGCATCTTTCAGCAGTTGGATGAAATCCACGCGAGGGTGATAGGGGAAGCCATTATCCGTCTGTACGTTGAGGGTCAGTTCGACCGTTTCTATGTGGTTTTCAACGAATTCAAGAACGCGCTGCAACAGAACATCGTCTGCGAGCAGTTCCTGCCGGTCATCCCGCAGCCGCCGATGCTGGCTTGGAAGCCGGTGGACTTCATCTATGAGCCTGACGCTGCCGGAGTGCTGGAAAAGCTGCTGCCGCTGTACGTGAACAACCACATCTGGCACGTGCTGCTGGAATCCTACGCGGCGGAGCAAGCCGCTCGCATGTCGGCGATGGAGAAAGCCACCGACAACGCTAATGAACTCGTAGGCGCATTGACGCTGCAATTCAACAAAGCCCGTCAGGACGCCATTACCAAGGAACTGCTCGATATCGTGGGCGGCGCGGAAGGGCTGAAATAGATGAGTCGATCGCCTTTTACTGTGCGTCATTGGATAAAAGTATTTTTTAAAGTGAGGTTGCCATGAAGCGGTATTGGTTTGGATTGGCGCTTCTGACGCTGATTCTCGTGGATTGCGGCGGCTGGGGCGGCTACGTCCATAAAAGCCGTCGATTTCCCTTTAGATTCACATTCCCGCAGAAGTGGGAGGTAATGGACCGTTCGGATGACCGGCGCGATTTCCTGGTCGCCAATCTGCCCAACGATATGCTGTCGGAGATTCAGGTGATAACCGAGCCGGTTTCACCGGACGTTGAGCCGCAGGAAATCTACCTGCGCTTCCTTGACGGCGGCGACGACGCCTCGAACTATCTCGACTTTGAGGTTCTCGAGCAGGGAACTGTTAATGCGAAAAACGGCGAAGGACGGTTTATCAAGGTCGCCTTCAAAAAGAGCGGTGAAAAGATGCGGGGAGTCAAAGCCAAGTTTCTGGGTTTCAAGTTCACTCTGGAAGCCAAGGGCTTCGTCCCGGAGGACAAATGGAACCTGTATGAGGCTGAATTCACGAAGATGATGGCTATGATAGAGTTCCGGAAGTAATCACCCCTCGGGCGGTGTCCTTTGACACTATTAGATTGAGCCGGAATCATGATGGTTCAATCTTGAAGTGTGGAATTTCCATCTGCCGCTGACATTAAGGCTTAGGTGGATGATAAGTCCCTTCACCGAGACTCATCACCGGTGGTGCTCCCTTTAAAAAAAGGCAAACTTCAAATGCACAGGTATTATGGCTAACGCAGGAATCGTTAAGCAGATAATTGGGGTTGTGGTGGACGTGGCTTTCCCGGAAGGCAGTCTGCCCGCCCTTTACAGCGCTCTCAAAATAGAACGGGGCGAACAAGGATCCTTGGTGTTGGAAGTCCAACAGCATTTGGGCGACCGCATGGTGCGCACCGTGGCGATGGACTCGACTGACGGTCTGCGGCGCGGTGAAACGGTAGTTGACACCGAGCAGCCCATCAGCGTGCCGGTAGGACCCCCAACGCTGGGTCGGTTGATAAATGTTATCGGAGACCCCATCGACGGCTTAGGCGGCGTGACAACCGACACGCGCTTCCCCATTCACCGCCCTTCCCCGCCGCTGGTGAATCTGGACACCGCCACTGAAATCCTCGAAACCGGCATCAAGGTCATTGACCTCATCCAGCCCATCGCCAAGGGCGGCAAAGTTGGACTTTTCGGCGGCGCGGGCGTCGGCAAGACCATCATCATCATGGAACTGGTGAACAACATCGCCAAACAGCACGGTGGGATTTCGGTCTTCGCGGGCGTGGGCGAACGCACCCGCGAAGGCAACGACCTGCTGCGGGAGATGATAGAATCCAAGGTCGTCAACTACGGCGACAAGTTTGATATGGAGTCCTTCGACCTGTCCAAGGTGGACCTGGACCAGTTGAAGGAATCCAAGATAGCCATGTGCTTTGGTCAGATGAACGAAACACCCGGCTGCCGGGCGCGCATCGCGCTGACAGGCGTCACTCTGGCGGAGTACTTCCGCGAAGTCGAAGGCCGCGACGTGCTGTTCTTTGTCGATAACATCTTCCGCTTCACCCAAGCCGGCAGCGAAGTGTCGGCGCTGCTGGGGCGCATGCCCTCAGCAGTGGGATACCAGCCCACGCTGGCGACCGAGATGGGCGCGCTGCAGGAACGCATCACCTCCACCAAAAAAGGCTCCATCACGTCCTTCCAAGCGGTGTATGTCCCCGCAGACGACTTGACCGACCCGGCTCCAGCCACCACTTTCGCCCACCTGGACGCGACTACAGTTTTGTCCCGCTCCATCGTGGAAAAGGGCATCTATCCAGCGGTGGATCCGCTGGACTCCAGTTCGCGCATTATGGATCCGAAGGTCATCGGCTTAGACCATTACACCACCGCTAAACGCTGCCAGGAAGTTCTGCAAAAATACAAAGACCTACAGGACATCATCGCAATTCTGGGCATGGACGAACTCTCCGAAGAAGACAAGCAAGCGGTCAACCGCGCCCGGCGAATCGAACGCTTCCTCTCACAGCCGATGCACGTAGCAGAAGCCTTCACCGGCCGCCGAGGGGTGTACGTTCAGTTGAAGGACAACATCCGCGGCTTTAAGATGATAGCGAACGGCGAGCTGGATCATATTCCGGAGCAAGCCTTCTACATGGCCGGCACCATCGATGAGGTTCTTGAAAGGTACGAGGAGCAGAAGAAAGTTGGCTGAAACAACGCCCTATTTTAATGTGACCATCGTGACGCCCGCGGGGACGATTGAAACCTACGACGTTCGTCATCTAAGAGCCTCCGGCTCGGAAGGAGACTTCGGCATCCTCGCCAACCACCTGCCCTTCGTTACCCCTCTACGGATTGGGGACATTGAGCTGGACACCGCGAAAGGCAAGCAATACTGGGCTGTGGTCAGCGGCTTCGTCGAAGTGCTCGCCAACAAGGTTACCATTTTAGCGGAGAACGCCGAGCCAGCCGATAAGATAGACGTCGAGCGCGCCAAAGCCGCGCGTGACCGCGCCTTGTCCCGTCTTCAATCCCCCCCTGTTGATCTAGACTTCGAAAGATGTCGGTTGGCCTTGCAGCGCTCACTGAACCGACTCAAGGTTTCTGGTTACAAAACCTGAAACATCCTAAGAACTTGCCTGCGCTGTTGGATTTTTACTTGACAAAGTCCCAAAAATAAGTTATACTGCACAAAACTGACATATTACCCAAACCGTTTTCGAGCCGGTTTGGATGATGCAGGTTTTGCTAAAGTAATTTGAAACTCCAGCGGTGCAGAATGTTTAACCACCGAAAGCTGTGGTGCGCACTCGCCTTCACCACGCTTCTCCTCCTCCCGCCCGAGCTGCTTTCTGCCGCCGAACCCTCAGGCGAAAACCAGGAAGATATGCTGTATCGGGCGTACTCTGACTACTATTTCTTTAAGCGCGGCTTCGAGTTTAACCTTGAGATGACCATGCGAGAGTCGTTCTTAAAATGGCTCTACGATGGAATAGTAGGCGAAGCTCTTATCAGACGCAAAGAGGATCCGCAAGGAACACTCGAAGACCTCTCCACCCCGGAACTGCTGACAGTCGGTGAAGCCCTGCCCCTGCCTACCGACCAACTGGCTCAATTGCCCCCCAATGAACAATTTCTCGCCCTCACCGAGTTCACACAAGAGGAGTACAACTATAAATATCTTAAGGCGAGGATTGTGAAAGACCGTCTCATTCGCTCCGCAACCCCGCCGCAGAGGGAAAGGATGTTTCGCGCCGATCTCCAATCCACCCTTTTTACATATCTTGATAAACGCTATCCTGAAGCTCTACTTCAGTTTAATGAGGTCATTCAGTCCTACGGATACCGGAACGTGGAGGATGTTGTGTTCTACCGAGGCGAATGCTGCTTCGCGCTGCAGTTATACGCCAAAGCTGAGGCCGACTATAATGCAGTCCTCAGCGGTAGTGTCAGTCCCGCGCTTCGGTTTAAAGCTCTGGCGAGACTCATGGCTCTGTCCGGCGATAAGGGCGACCAGGAGGGTCTTAATCGTTATTGGGAGATGATCGAAGCTGAATTCAGTGGCTCGAAGCCGGAAGGTTATGATGCAGCCGCTTATATGTACGGGAGATACCTGATGTATGCGGGGGAGCTGGAGCGCGCGCACGAGGTCTTTGACAAGATCCCGCAAGGATCTCCCGACTTCTTCCAAGCGCAGCTTTACGCCGCGGAATGCTCCTTGTCGCTGGTCGATATAGACGACGCGGAAGCTCGCTTCGACCGGCTCACCCAACCTAAACTCCAGGAGGAAAGAATACCTGAATCAGTCCGCAATACGTCCTTTCTCAAGATGGGTTACGCGCAGTACCTCAGAGGTGATTATGACTTAGCCTTTGTGAATTTCACCAAGGTTCAAGGGGACTCCAGCCTGATCGAGCGAGCCTGCATCGCCAGCGCCTGGTCGCTTTATCAGTTGGGTGCGCCAGAGCAGGCTCGCAAAATTGTGACGCAGTTCATATCAGATTTCCCCAACAGCGAATATCTTTACGAAGCGCAGGCTCTGCAAGGATTCTGCGATGAGATGGGCGGCAGGAATGACGCTGCTTTAGGCCGTTATGAGCGGATTTTAACAGCGATGGATGAGCGTCAAGAGTATCGTGATTTAAACTATGAACGAAATGAGATAGTCCGCATTGTCTCCGCTTTAACGGAACTGGAACCCGCCTTGTTTGAGTATGGGCGGCGGGACCTGTTTCCGCAGTACCTCGAACTTCGCAAATCCCTGGTGGAACTCACCCAGAAGATTAAATTGGCGGAGGGTTATAAAACCAGCCCCCGGCTTATGGAGATGATTGCTGAGCAAGCGCAAATCTTTAAAACCATCGAAGAGCAGTCAAATCTTGAGGATGAACTTTACCGCCGTGAAGAGGGCAAGCTGGTTTCAAAGCTCGAAAAGGTATATACGGACCTTTTGGACTTATCGGAAAAAGTCGCCGCCGGAATCCGCTGCGAGCTTGCTAAAAAGAACCTGATACAACGGGAAGAGAGCAAGCGGTTCACAGACACCCGGCTGGATACCCTCAACAAGGAAATGCGACGCGAGTTTCAGAGCCTGGAGCAGATGCAGGCGGAGATAGGCAGACAAAAGGAAGAGGCGGCCGGCGTCGGAGACCAGTTGATATACGCGGAATTGAGCAGTCTGGAACTGGAGCTGCAGATTCTCCAGAATCAATTGTCTTATGTTGAAAAAGACCTCCGCTCCTCTAAATCACCGCCAATTAACAGCGATTTGGATCTTTGGAGCGATTTCGCCTACCAGCGTCGTCAGTTTGGGGGTTTGGCCTTCGATGAGTTCTACGCCAGGCAGAGTCGAGTAGATCAGCTTGATGAGTATATTCGACGCGTGAACCAACTCCTTATGTCGCAGCGGCAGGAACTCCAAGCCACTGAAGCTTTATCCGAAAACCTGGTGCCTGTCAGCGCGCCGGGCACCAAAGAACACGCTGCGCCCCCGATGCCGCTTTGGCAGCCTCATAAACTGGGCGAAACTCTCCCCCTGACGCCAGCACCCCCTGCGGAATCGCCTAAAATTGACGGCTCAACCGCTCCCATCGAACCGGAGGTAAGTCCTTCGGAGTCCAATGAA
>CAZCEM010000151.1:0-6055 GCA_964497555.1 uncultured bacterium | reverse complement strand
GGCTCGGAGGCCCGACCTACGCGTCGCAGGCGCTATTTTCTGGGAAATGACAACAGATAGTGAACATTCTTCGTAATTACCCACGTGAAACAGCGAAGAGCCATTTTTCACCTGTCCTGTTCCTCTTTTCTTTTCCTGAGCCTTCTTTGTTCTTTGTGCGAGTTGTGCCCTTTGTGTTGAGTCCTCATTTCATCCTTAGTCTGTCGCTTTTCGATCTGAAGCATGAACTACATTATACAACCCAAAATCCCCTCCTGTCAATCCTTCCCCTTCCTATTATCCGTCCTCTTGATTTCCATCCTCACATCCGCGCTCACATTCCGTCCTTCCAGCCCCTCGAACGAGTTGTCTCCCCCGCCCTAACATTCCGGGCGGTGGTAGTATTAATGGGGGCAGAATCTATGGGACATGAGTTGTCATTCCCACACAAGCACGCAAGCAGGAATCCAGCCCCAAATCCTTTTGGATTCCAGCTTTCGCGGGAATGATGCGTCTTCGACGCATTTTTTCAATGTTCTAAAGAAGATGCACCCCTTAATACCTAAGGATAAACATGTCCAGCAAGCTGGACATACCACGCCTGGACTAGCCGGGACGCCCGTTCTTTGGAGCAGCAGGTTTATTTTAAAAGGAACGACAGCGGAGATATTCACCTCAGGTGGTTTTCAGCATTATCGGATAGACTCAGCAATGCTCCCCAATGCCAAGCTGCTTGAACATTTACCGCGAGAGACAATTTCCTTCCTTCGTCGCGCTTTGTTCGGAAAAATGATGCAGAATCTTGGCTTTCTCTTAAAACAATTTAAAATCGACTGAACCTTTCGACTCCAAGAGGATTATACTATTAAAATCCCTTTTGCCGGAGTACCCCCATGCCTCCTCAACGCTGGTTGCTTCCCATCCTGCTGCTGCTTCCACTGGTCTTCGCGGTCGATTGCGAAGACAGCCGCGAGACCGTCGAACGCCCGCCGCGGGTTGTAAGCATGCGCAAGAAGGTCTTTGATGCAAAAACCTACGAACAACTGGCTGATGCCTGGCACATATACTATAAGGCTTATCCTTCCGAAGACGCCTACGCCAACTGGATGTACGCACTGAAATATACTAAGGAGCCTAAATTCCGAGAGCTACTCCACAAGGTCGTGAAAAAGTATCCCGGCAATCCTACATTGCTATACCTTGAAGGTGTAATGGCCAGCGCCTATCAAGAGCCTGGCTTTGGCATTGAAGAGATGGAAAAGTCCGCCTCGCTGGATAGTTCTTACGACGATCCTTGGTATGGTCTGGCGACTTCGTATATGACGGTGGGCGAGATGGAAAAGTTCGATCAGGCTTTACAGCGCCTGCTCGAACTGGGCGCGATAAACGAAGAGACCATGGACTTTTCCTATAATATGTTCGCGCTGCTGGACTCCAACGCTATCCTCTTGACCAACGGCGATAACGACACTTACCCAGGCTGGGCACTGACGCGGGTGGTGAAGTATCGCCCGGACGTCGCCATCGTGAACAGGTCGCTGCTCGAAACCGAATGGTATCCGGATCTGCTGATGAAACAGGGAATGCCCCAGTTTCTCGAAGAAGGGGAGCTTCAGAGAATCCGAGCCGAGCTGCCCCGGAAGGAGGAGGGTCCTAAACCATCCAACTACATCCCCGTGGTGGTCAGCGATTCGCTGATCATGCGAATTATTCAGGCGGCTGAACCAGCCGGCAGACCGGTATATTTAGCATCGACCTTTGCCGAAACTCCTGCCCTCAAGAAACTCATCACGGACGGAGTCTGTCTGGGTTTGGTCTTCAAAGTATCTCCGGTAGTTGAAGACCGCGCTGCGTTGGCTCGCCGGGCTTTTAAAATCTGGTTGAACGACTTCCGCACCAGTGGTCTGGACTCCTGGCGCCTTCGTTACGTCAAACCGGAAGACAGCGGACGGATGTTGTCGCGGAACTATTTATTGGGCGTGATCTGGCTGCTGAAAAATCTGCCGGACGCCGAAGCCGAATCGCTGAGACCGGAAGCCAGCGACTGGTGCGAGCGTCATCTGACATTTCTCAAAGACGACCAGTACCTGACGCCGGTAATGAAAATGTTGACGTCCGGCGAAGAACCCCTAAAGTGAAGATTTCAGCGCGAATCGCCCAGCCCGAGCCTTCCCATGCTTGGCCGGACGCCGTCGGTGGTTGAAACCGACTGGGATATACTATATCGCGCCCGGCGGGGTGATGTGACGGCTTGGCGAATCTTGAGCGATAAATACCGCCCCCGTCTACTGGCGTTGGCGTGGTCGATCACCCGTTCACGGATGGCCGCTGAAGACGTCGCTCAGGAGTGTTTCACTAGGCTGATAACTAAGCGTCCCCGTCCGAGCGGCGAGAGCCTCATGCCCTGGCTGGCGACGGTGGCATATAGGCTGGCGGTGAAGGAAACTCGGCGGGAGCGGAAGGCGGCGGATTGTGCGGATCCCGAGCTGGTGGACAGCGCTAATCGACCGGACATAGAGATGATGGAGCGCGAGCGGCTGCAGATGGTTATGCGGGCGTTAAGCGCGTTGAGTGAGAAGCATCGCGCGATAGTAACGCTTCGGTTTCAGGGGGATTTGAGCTATGAAGAGATCGCCCGGCTGCTGAGCCTTCCCTTGGGCACGGTCAAATCGCGGCTGTTCAACGCGATCAAGAACTGTCGTAAACTGTTGGATTTAAAGGACTGATGCATGGACCATCCGAATGAAGACCGGCTGTTGAGCTACAGTCTGGGTCTGGACGAGAACGCCGTCGAGCGGGAGCGGTTGGCGGAGCATTTGAGGAATTGTGAGGAGTGCCGAGCCGCGCTGGAACACATGGAAGCTGACGTGGGGTTTTTGAAGGACTTTTCACTGCCGCCGCTTAAGGAGCGGTATTCGCTGCCGGTTCAGCTTCGTCGCATCTCTGCGCGCCGGCTGCGGATTGCGGCGGTTTTAGCGGTGGCGGCGATGGTTGGGGGCTATATTGCCTTCGATGAGTGTCATCGCACGACAGCGGTGGAGCCGCTGCGGCTGGCGGTGTCGCTGCCGCCGGATTCAGCGCAGGGGAGTTGGGCGTGCGGGGTGGATGGGGTGAGGATTAATATTCGCTAATACCAATTCGCATTCACTAAGTCAATTACCTTTATGGCAATCCCCCTGCCCCCCTTCAATAGAAGGGGGGTAAGTCAAATGCTGGACTTGATATACCCCCCTTCTATTGAAGGGGGGCAGGGGGTTTGTTTTACTGAATAATGACTGTTTGAAAGCTAATTGGTATAAGGAGGAAACTGGCGTTCAGTCACCTAATAATTCTTTGGAATATTTGATCTGCGCGTGCTGAAGGCGCGTCTATGCGAGCCTGCCGAAGGCAGGCGAAGCAATCTCAAGGGAAAAGGAACAGAATGGAACGTTCTGAGATTGCTTCATCAGCCTTCGGTTGATTCGCAAAGACGAGTTTCAAGTGATTTCGTGAATATTTCAAAGGACTCACTTAATTCTGTTTACCTCTGCCCTCTCGTCCGCCACAATCCCCCGTCCTTCCAGCCTTCCGTTCGGCGTTTTGGCGGTCAGGTCGAGCGTGTCACGCCGGAGGTTTTCCAGCCGGAAACGCCCCTCCGGCGCAGTCCATTCCAACACCCCCGGCGGCGCGTTGAAGCCCATCCGCGCGAAATCTAATCCCTTGAACGAGCCATCACCGCCGCCCAGCCGCGCTGACCGGTAATAGTAATACTGCGCCTTCTCGACAATCTCGACGAAACGGGCTTCAGCCTTGGCAGTAGGCGAGGTCGTCAACTTCGCCTTAAGACCGCTGTACCCGACCAGAGCGGAATACAAAGCCACAAGGCTGATAGCGGTCATAAGAATTGCAGAGCGGGTAGTCTTACTCATAAGGGTGACGAAATTACTTGCTGCTGTCTCTCCGCAGACAGCATTATTAACTTGTAGATATTGACAAGACGTCACCTGCGGAGACGCGACGCCAGGTTTTTTTCTATGCGCTCCGTTTTCCTGTCAAGGTTACGACCGGCAGCACCATCTCGTCCAGCGAAATGCCCCCGTGCTGGAAGCTGTTCTTGTACATCTCCAGATACTTGTGGTAGTTGGTCGGATACACGAAGAAGTAGTCCTCCCGCGCCAGTACATACTCAGTGTTGACGCCCCGCCGCGGCAATCCCCACACGGTCGGGTCTTTGACCTTCACCGAGTGCTTGGCATCAACCTTCAGGTTGCGGCCGTGTTTGTAGCGCAGGCTGGTCGAAGTCTGCCGGTCGCCGATGACCTTCGAGCCGCGCTGCCCCCGCACCGAGCCATGGTCCGACGTCACCAGCACCTTCCCCCCCGCATCAGCATAAGCCTGCAACACCCGGAACAGCGCCGAATGCTGGAACCAAGCCCTTGTTACCGACCGGAACGCTGCTTCGTCGGGCAGCATCTCCTTCAGCACCTCCACCCGCTGGCGGGTGTGGATGAGAATATCAACGAAGTTATACACCATCGCTGTCAACGGAACACCGGTGTATTCCGACAGCCGCCGCTCGAACTCGCTCAGCTCCTCGACCTCCAGCACCTTAACATAGCGCGATTCCGGCTTCAGCGACACCCCCCGCCGCTCCAGCAGCTTATTGAGAAACTGGTGCTCAAAGCGGTTGGACGACGACTCGTCCTCGTCGTTTTCGGGCCACAGGTCGGGGTATATCAATTCCAGCTCGGCGGGCGTCAATCCGCTGAACAGGGCGTTGCGCGAATAGGGCGTCGCCGAGGGCAAAATCGAAAAGTAATTGGCGCGGCGGATGTTGAAATAATCCGACAGCAACGGTTCCACCGCCAGCCACTGGTCGAGCCGCAGGCAATCGACCACCAGCAGCAGCGTGGGTCCGGACTTATCCAGCAGGGGCATCAGCCATCGATTGAGAACGTCCATCGACAGCGGCGGGCGTTTCGTAGGGTCTTCAGAAAGCCATTGGGGATAGTATCCTTCAATCCAGCGGGCGAACTGGCGGTCAGCTTCCAGCCGGGCGTCGCGCAGCATGTAGCCCAGATTGGTGTCGCCGATGCGGTCGAGCTTCAGTTCCCAGCCGCACAGCTTGTTCTGCAAGTCGATCCAGCCGGCAGCGTCGAGGTCGCTGCCGATGAGTTGCGAGATTTCCACGAACTCGCCCGCCCACGCGCGTGAGGCGTGCTCGACGGAAATCTGCCGCCGGTCGAGGATACCTTTCAGCATCGACAGCACCTGCGAGGGATTAACCGGCTTGGTCAGGAAGCCGTCTATCTGCGAACCGATGGCTTGTTCCATCAGTTCTTCGGCTTCGTTCTTAGTAACCATCACAATGGGCAGTTCGGGGCGCAGGTCTTTAATGCGCTTGAGGACTTCCAGTCCTTCCATGACGGGCATCATCTCGTCCAGCAGCGCCAGATCGAATCGGTCGTGGCGCAGCAGTTCCAGGGCGTCAGGTCCGTTGGTGGCGGTGGTGACGACGTAATCGCGGTTGCGCAGATATATCAAGTGCGGCGTCAGCAGGTCGATTTCGTCGTCAATCCAGAGGATTTTCTGTTTTTCCATGGGGAGGTGTATGTTAAAGGATGTAACCTGCAAAGATGCTTTGAAGGCGGACTTTCAGAGTCTGTCCGATAATTCAAAAACCGACCTGCGACGAACCTTGCGGCATCATTCCAGCGAAAGCTGGAATCTAGTAAGTCACGTAATTACAAGATGTTCTCAGGATTCCAGCTTTCGCTGGAATGATGCACTCGGAGCGTGAAGCTCAAATATAGAGTTATCGGACAGACTCTTTCAGTCCGCCCTTAAAGACAGTACAACAGGCCTTCCTGCTTGTTGCGCGTCAGACGAGAATGCCTGACGCGCGGACTTACAGAAGGAAATATCGAGGGGAATTATAATAATATACGCACCCGGGCGGGGATTTCTCCAAGAGGGAGGCAGATTGGAGATGATGAGGGGAAACTTATTGGGGTGGACGGTATGGACGAGGCTATTTTCCAGAAAATTGCTCTCCAGCTCTTGCTTTTCACATTCCGGGACTATATACTATTTGAGT
>CAZCEM010000150.1:0-6058 GCA_964497555.1 uncultured bacterium | reverse complement strand
GGCAAGGCGCAGTATCCGGAGCTGGGCTTGTATGCGATAGGACGAATCGGTAGGGATCTGAAGGACAGCACCGGCTTGGCCGAAAGGGCGGTCAAGTTCGACATCAGCCGGACGCTGGAGGGTTATCTGAACGACGACAATGAGCGGATGCGATCCGAAGCGGTGGTGGGCTTGTACCGCCTCGGGGGGGAAGCGACGCGCCGCCACATTGACGGTTTGATGGAGCAGGAATACAGTCCGGTGGTGTTGGCGGCGTATTCGAGGATGGTTAAGGAGGCTGACGAGACCAAAGACAGACCGTGAACGATTAGACATTGAAAACGCTGACCGTCGAACCAAAAAGAAACCGAACTCCCTTAAAGCGCTAAGGGAGTTCGGTTTTTTATCGTTTAGGAAGCTCGAGATTACTCGTTGCGATCAACACGGCGATGAAGCGTTCTCAAGGGCATCGAATCGGGGGCAGTTTTCACCGGCGGTTCGACGGGGATTCTCGGCGAAGGTTCGACCGGGGTTCTCGCCGGAGAAGATTCGACCGGCGCTTTTTCTTCCGCTTGTTCCTCTTCGAGGGTCGGGCCGGAATAGGGCTTGCGGCCCGTCTCATCGACCGGTGGGCTTGAATAGGGCTTGCGCGCCGCTTCTTCGAGAGGCGGACCAGAGTAAGGCTTGCGGGCTGCCCGTGAATCCTTATCACGATCATCGGTGCTGTCTTCATACCGATCATCGTCCTCAGGGGTCATGTAGTAGTTATTCTGGTTGAAGCTGATATACTCTTCCCGGTCGGAAGGCACATAGTCGTCGAAGCGCGTCGGCGGCTGACCACCACGATCACGGTAGCCGGCGCCGTATGTTGGCGAGGCGTCGATGATGCGTCCCTCGCCGTACTCCCGGCGGGGGTAGGTCTGAGCGCGGATGAAGCAGTCGCGCAGGAATTCGTGGTCCATTATGACCGCGCCGTCGCCTTCATTTCTTAGTTCGGTCGAGCCGCCCATCGGGAAGGAGGAGATATACACATTCGTCCCGAGGTCTTTAACGAACCGGACAGCATAGATATAGTCGCTGTCTCCACTGACAAGAATGATGCCGTCGCAGGCTTTTAACAGCGCCAGGCGGATCATATCCACTGCGATCTGGACGTCTATTCCCTTCTCTGTTGGGAAATACTGCGAGGAGAAACCCTGCTCATTTCTCAGACGGTGGTACACAAGGTGACCCAGCTTCAGGGTGATGTACGGCGTCGCACGCAGGTTGTCGAAGAACTTCTGCTGCCGCTGAAATCCCAACGGATCGATGCTCTTGGAAACGTGCGCGTTGTAGTAGTAAATCCGCAGCAACTCACCGTCAATTTCGCGGCTGAGTTTTTGCCCGAGCTTCCGGAAATCAACATCAGTGCGGTTGAAATTGAGCTGGCAACCCTTGTAGAAGTTGTTTCCGTCGATTAAAATCGCAATTCGGTTCATGATTTGTGAATCCTCCGTTACACTTATTGTTACTAACAATTCGAGTTTGACTCCCATCGGTTGTGCATAGCCCATAAATGTTAGGGATATATTTCGCGACGGGAAAGACCAAGCTGGTTGTTGGAATCAAATCCTCCAAATCATACATTACTTGTTACGTTAGGAAATGTTCCCCGGTTGGCGTTTAACAGCGGGAAGGAAAAAAACCTTCCCTCTTTAAAATCCCGGACACGGAATCTTGGGTTTGAAGATCCAGCATCATTATTAATGGGGGCAGAATCTATGGGACATTAGTTGTCATTTCCGCGCAAGCGGGAATCCAGCCCCAAATCCCTCTGGATTCCAGCTTTCGCTGGAATGATGCGTCTTCGACGCATTTTTTTAAATGTTCAGAAGAAAATGCACCCCATAATAGGATCGAATTTATTATGGTTTTTTCATAAATGAAAGGCTTAATCGCAAAAATTGGACGCTCGTATCAATTTTCTCTTTTATTGAGGGAATTAGAGCGTCCTCAGGCCTGCGTAAAGGTCGGAGGTTTGACCGGCTCTCTGATGACTCTGACGTCAGCAGCGCTGAGTCAGAACCTCGAGCGACCTTTGCTGATAGTCGTTCCCAATGCCAGCGCTGCGGAGACGGTTCTCGACGACCTCGCCGCCACACTGGGCAAGCAGCGCGCCGCCTATATGCCTCCCGCCTCGCAAGGCTCTTTCGACGCCGCCAGCCTCGCCTTGGGTCCCCGAAACGAGCGCTTCGACGCCTTGATGCGTTTCCATCGAGCAGAGGCCCCCGGCGAACGCATGATAACCGTCACTCAGCCGGAAGCCCTGCTGGAGAACAGCCCCAACCGTCAATGGCTCGAAAGGAACCTAATAATCCTTAAGACCGGCGAGCGATTTGACCGCGAGGCGATGCTGCGCCGACTAAGTCAATGCGGCTACAACCGAGAGCGTTTAGTCGATCAGCAGGGACAGTATGCGGTGCGCGGGGGGCTGATGGATATATTCCCCTTCGGTTTGGAGAATCCTCTGCGCTTGGAACTCGACGAAGACATCCTTTTCAGCCTTCGCTGGTTTGACACCGTCACTCAACGCAGCTCCGGTGAGACCAGCGAGTTGAGGCTGTTGATTGGCAATGAAGCGGAAGCCTCGTCGAGTGGTATGTTCGACCTGCTCCCCGCCGACGCCATTATCTATTGGCTGCGCACGGAACAGCTTGACCGTCGGATTGGCGCCATCGCCCAGAAAGCCGCGTCAAATTTGCAAGCGCGCCTCGGTCGGCAACCCCTTCCGGCGGACGGTGAGATACACACCCTGTCGGATCTCACCCAGCGGGCGGGGGCTTATTCCCAAGTGTTCGTCTCGGAATTGGACCGCGGCCGGCTGGTGGACGTCGATTTCGATTCCCTTAAGCCGGATGTTTTCACCGGTGGCATCCAAGAACTTCCTTCCCACCTCAACCAATACCTAGTGCGGCGGTACGATGTCTGGATGACTCTGGATTCCGTCGCAGAAGGTGAACGGCTGTTGGAATCCTTCCTCGAAACGGGATTGGTCGGCATCCATGCCGTGACGCCGATGCTGTCGGAGGGATTTGTCTGTCATTCGGCTCGGATCGTAACGCTGACGGCGCGGGAGATATTTCACCGCCGGATGCACCGTGCCCAGCATACCCGTTTCCGCCGTCGAGCGGCAATCCAGTTTGACCGAATGGCGCTCGTCAGCGGCGATCTAGTGGTTCATGCGGAGTACGGCATCGGCCGCTACGAGGGCTTACAGATGGTCAAGGTTCAGGGACACCCCCGCGAATGCCTGCGGATCCAATATGCTGACAATCTGCTGTACATTCCCATCGAACATTTCGGGATGGTTGAGAAATATACCGGCATGGAGAACGCCCGCCCAACGCTGTCGCGCATAAGCGGCGCCGAATGGACGCGCGCCAAGAAAAAGACCGTAAAAGCTATCGAGGATATGACCGATGAGTTGTTGAAGCTGTATTCTCAACGAAAGGTCGTGCCGGGTGTGGCTTTTCCGCCGGATACCATCTGGCAGTCCGAGATGGAGGCATCGTTTGAGTTTGAGGATACTCCCGACCAAACCACCGCCACCGCTGAGATCAAAGCTGACCTGGAATTGCCGCATCCTATGGATAGACTGCTGTGCGGAGACGTTGGCTTCGGCAAGACGGAAGTTGCCATCCGCGCCGCCTTCAAGGTGGCTCAAGAAAGCTATCAAGTGGCGGTGCTGGTGCCCACAACCATTCTCGCGCAGCAGCATTATGAAACCTTCCGTGAACGACTGGAAGCCTATCCCCTTCGCCTCGAGGTGCTCTCCCGATTCAGGACTTCCGCGGAAATCAAACAAACCCTTAATGCCATACAGGAGGGGCAGGTTGATATCGTTATTGGCACGCACCGCCTGCTGTCGAGGGACGTGGCTTTTAAGAAACTGGGCTTGCTTATAATCGACGAGGAGCACCGGTTCGGGGTGCGCCACAAGGAGCGCATCAAGCAGATTAAAACCAGCGTGCACGTGTTGACCATGACCGCCACGCCCATTCCCCGAACGCTGCACCTGGCGTTGATGGGCGCCTGGGACTCATCCCAGATAAACACTCCGCCAGTGGACCGGCTGTCCATCCAGACCGAAGTTCATGCCTGGTCCGAGGATCTGATACGCAACGCCATCCTCCGCGAGGTGGACCGGAACGGTCAAGTGTTTTTCCTGCACAACCGCATCGACTCAATCTATGCCGTCAAGGGCATGCTGGAGCGTCTGGCGCCGGGATTGAGCTATGGCATCGCACACGGGCAGATGCCGGAGCGGCAGCTTGAGAAAGTGATGTTTGACTTCATGCACGGGCGTTACGATGTGCTGGTGACCACCATCATCATCGAATCGGGCTTGGACATTCCCAATGCTAATACACTGATCGTCAACCGCGCTGATAAATTCGGGCTGGCGCAGCTCTACCAGATTCGAGGCCGCATCGGCCGCAGCAGCCGTCAGGCTTACGCCTATCTGCTGACCCCGCCCAAGATGAGCGTCTCCAACACCGCCCTGCGCCGACTGTCCACTTTGACGGAACTCACCGATCTGGGCAGCGGGATGAAGGTCGCGCTGCGGGACCTGGAGATCCGCGGAGCGGGCAACATCCTCGGTTCGCAGCAATCCGGTTTCATCAACGCGGTTGGATTTGAACTCTATACCCGAATGCTTAACGAGACTGTGCGCCGGTTCAGAAACGAAGAGGTAGTTGCTCCTTTACAAGAGGACACGAGGGATGTCAAGATCGACTGGAGTGGACCGGCGCTGCTGCCGGCGGACTACATTGACGACAGCGACCTGCGCTTTGGCTTCTATCGCCGCATCGCGGGAATGAGCCAAACTGCGGAGGTGGATCAGCTTGAGGAGGAACTCAAAGACCGATTCGGCAAAATACCTGAGCCAGCCGGGAACCTTTTAACCTTAGCGCGGTTAAAAGTCTTATGCAGACTGGCGGATTTCAGCAAGATTCGGGTGGGACTCAAAAACCTCACCGCCACGTTTGACCTGCCGCCGGATCCGAAAGTGGCGCAGCATCGGCTGGTAATGCTGGTCTCTCAGGCAGCGCCTGAGACGATTGAATTGCGGATGACCAATCCTCCTCAGCTCATACATCCATTAAACTCCCGAAAATCGCTGCCGGAAGCTGAGAGATTCTTGCGCCACATCCTAAGAGAAGGTATATTTAACGATTAGAAACTTTTTAAAATCCCTGCCGTCAGTCCCTCACAAACCGGCAAAAGACACATAGGGCAGCTCCCATCGGAATTTAATCGACGCTGCGACGGCGATTCGAGGCCGCGGTCGGGGTAAGTAGTTCAATTCAGGAGATATTCAGATGTCGTTTCGCCACTCCCGCATCGGATTGTTGATTGTGTTAGGTGTGGCTGCGCTTTGGTGGTCGGGGTGCGCGCCCAAGAAGGTCAGCGACGACACACCGGTCGCTACTTGGGGAGATACAACGGTCACCGTTGCCAACTTTAAAGACCGGATGTTCATCCGGCACCGGAATGAACCAACCGCGATGAAGCAGCCGCTGGAGGAGCGGTTGAGCATTCTCGAGGAATACATTGACCGCGATTTGAAGTTGGCGGAAGCGCGCCGCCTCGGCTATGACAAACGCGAAGATATCGTGAAGCAGTATAACGACGCCTTAGAGCGCAAGGCCTCGGAGATACTGTACAACGATATGGTTCGAGACCGCTTCTTCACCGAACAAATGGTGCATGATTATTGGGACCACGACCGGGAAGAAGTCCGCTGCCAGCACATTTTAATCTCCATGCCTGATGAAACCAAAGGCAAGGACACGCTCACTTATTGGAACCGGATTAACGAGGTTTGGGATAAAGCCAAAGCCGGGGATGATTTCGAGCGTCTGGTTGACAAGTACAGCGAGGATTCCTCCATCGACCGCAGCGCTCACGGCGACCTCGGCTACTTCCGCTGGGGCAAGATGGTCGATAATTTTCAGGAAGCCGCTTGGAAGCTGAAAGTGGGTGAAATATCACCGCCGGTTCGCACCAAGTATGGTTACCACCTCATCAAGATGAT
>CAZCEM010000149.1:0-6058 GCA_964497555.1 uncultured bacterium | reverse complement strand
CCATATATGTTATCAGCCCTATGTAAGCTTGAGTGATGACCCCGGTCAGGTTCAATGCTTCGAAGATAAGAAAGATAATGACCACCGAGGTCACTAAAGCCACGCCCAAGGTGCTGATAATGTCAGCCGAAGCGCCTCTTAAAAATCGGAGATAGAGCCTCCGCATCTCACTTCATCTCCGCCTTGAAAAAGCCCTCGTAGAGCTTCATCATCTGACCGGAGCGGATGTCTTCCTTCAGTTCTTTGGTGCTGCGGGACAGCCAGTTGTGCAATGGGTCGTTCTTCAGCAGGTTGTCAATGTAGGCGATGGCTTCCGCGTCGCCGGTCTCGCGCGCCTCGCGGATGAACTTGAAGTAGAAATGCTGCGCGACCTCGTAGATGCCGTGCCACCAAGTGTAATCAGGTCCCATCATCGAAGCGCCGTGCCGCGCCCGCCGGCCCTCGTGATGCCACAGCTCCCAGTACGTCCATTCCAGCTTGTTGCTGAAAGCCGCGGGGGATTTCAGGCTATGATTCTTTTCGATGATATTCATGATTTCACCCGCGGGACGGGCGAACTTCTCGTTGTAAAGATTGACCACGCCGTCGAACAGGTAGAAATGACCGTCCACAAACACCGGCCCATGACAGGCGCTGCACGCCTCTTTTAGGTTGTCGCGCTTCTTCTGCCACCCCTCGGTGTGTGTGGACAACGGCGGACGCAGCGTCCACGAGATTCGCGCCCCGGCGTCATGGGTGACCCTTTGCCTCTTTGTCGCCGATAAATGGCAGGTGGCGCAGGTGGGGGCGGAAAAGTAGTCCTGCCCCGCCACCCAGCGGTCGGCTTCGAGGTTCATCTTGTCGATGTTGGTGTAGTAGTTGATGCCGTGCTTGGACTCCTCATAGATTTCCTTCTGCGGATGGTCGGGGCCAAGATGGCATTTGCCGCAGGTTTCCGGCTGGCGCACCTGCTCTATGGAGAAGGCGTGCCGGGTGTGGCAGGCGTTGCAGGCGCCCAGGCTGCCATCGGGATTGAGGCGTCCCACACCGGAGTTAGGCCAGGAGCGGCGCGCCAGTTTGTTGGGCGATTGGGGGTCGAGGGCAGGTCTGCCGCCGTGGCAGTTCTCGCATCCAGCGATGGCAGCAGGAGCGCCTCCCGCCACATAAGCCATGTAGGCATCGTTGGATTCCAGAATCCGTCCGGCGGCGGCGTGATGGGAGGGGACGAACTCAGCGGCTTCCTGGCTGTGGCAGGCGCCGCAGTCCTTGGGCGTCACGAGGGTGGCGATATAAGCGCCTTGGTGGGTGAAGGCGTCAAGGTCGCCTTTGCCGGCGCCATGGCAGTCGAGGCAGGCAACATCATGCCGGGCATGAGCTGAAGACAGCCACTGCTGATAGAGACCCGCGGTTACCTCCTTGTGGCAAGTCATACACTTCCCCTGCATGGGATCCTGCTCGGCAAACAGAAGAAGGGGAATGAGTAGGAGCGCGCCTAATAAATTGGCGAAAGATTTCATAATTGAACTCCTTTACTGAGGAAAGACTTCGACGCGGGCATGGCGCAACCAAGTCTGAAAACCGCCTCTGACCGAGTCCTTCTATGCGGACATATCTGCCCTCCAGTTTCTGTCGGTCTTAAAGCTCCGAGTTGCGCGGCAGCCGAAGGACTGCTCTCAAAGGCTCAATACAGAAAACAAACCGCTGTCAACATTCCCGATGTCAACAGCGGTTGTGGCAATGAAACTGCGGCTTCAGTGAGTGAATTCGATTCCCGAGAGATCGACGATGCGCCATTGATTGCCAATGCGCACAATGCCTTTGATGGGGATATCGACTTCCTCGCCGTCAGCCACCACCGTCAGGGTGTTGTCCTTAAAAGCCTGGCGGCCGGTATATTGAAACCATTGTGCTCCCAGTTCAAGGGACTTGAACTTAACTTCCCGTCCGCGGAAAAAGTTCGCGAGACTACGGTAACTGTGAATCAGCTCTGCTAAAACCGTCTCGATGAATGATTCCGGGTCCATCCGCGCCCCGGCGTCGGGATTGAGAATCCTATACCCCTCCACATCCATCAGGCACGCCTTAGCCATCGTCTCATCATCTCTATCGATGGCGGCGGTGAAGGTTTTCAACATTTCACGGGCGGATTTCTCATCGGGATCCATCAACTTGCAGGATCCTAAGAAAACCAGCAGGCACATTGCTGCCATAATTTTTACTTTCAACGCTTCCTCCCTGACTTTAAGCTTGGGGCGATTTTTCCGGCAAATCAGGCGCGGATTGGCTTATATCCTCCCGCAGTCTGATTAAAAGTCGCGATAATACTTGTATCGATAGTCCTTCATATTGGCTGCGATGCGCAGTTCGCGAATCCAGTTGCGAGCCGCGGCGTCCTGCTTCTGACTGGCTAACTCCTGATAAATCGACTGATGCAGGGCGCTGTATTCGTTGGAGTCGAAGCCTCGTTTCGCTTCGAGGCAGGCTATGTAGTAGCCTTTCTTGCCTTCAATCAGTTGGGATAATTCACCTTCCTCCAAACGGAAAACCGAACTGATGAAGTCGTCGTCAGCTGGAAGATTATCTGGCAGCGGTGAGGAGGCATTGACGGTGTCAGCGCTGATGTGGACCGGCAGTCCAGTCTCGGCCGCTGCTGCTGTCATGTCATAGACGTTGTCTATTTTCGATCTCAGTTCCGCTGCCAGGTCCCAGGCTTTGTGTTTCTGCATTATCCGTTCTAATTGCTTCCGCGCGGAGCTTTGAACGTCTTCGTAAGGTCTGGCGCCTTCTTCAACGGCTTTGATGACCTTGAATACGACATAACCGTCGGGGACATTAAAAACCGCACTGGCGGTGCCGACCGGATTGTTAAAGCAGAATTCCGCCGCCATGCGCATACGGCCCAGCCCGGCGATGTATCCGGCTTCCGAGAACTCCTTGGTAGTATCAACCTCGAGCCCCATCTCAGTTGAAACGGGATCGAAGCCGCGCTCTGCGACTTCCTGAGAAAAGTTGTAGGCTCTATTGTAGATTTCGTCTCTGGTGTCGGAGGAAGGTTCCACCTTGAATAGGATTTGCCGAGCTTGGATCTCGTCTTCGCCGTTTTCAGCTTTCCGCTTGCCTTCGACCTTGACGATGTGGAATCCTTGACGTGTTTCAATGGGTCCTATCAACTCGCCGATTTCGGAGTTAAAGGCGATGTCGTCGAATGCGGTCGGATATCTTCCCCGCGGAAACCAGCCCATGTCGCCGCCTTCATCGGCGCTGCTTTTATCCTGAGAATTCTCCTTGGCGAGCTTCTCGAAATCGGCGCCGCTTCGTAGTTCTGCCATGATGTTCTCGACTTCCTTCCGAACCTCAGTGGAATCCTGCTCGCTGGGCGTCAGACTGAACTTCACATACGCGAACTGCCGCTGGGGACGTTGTACGAACTTCTCTGGAAACATGCGGTAGTATTTCCGAGTCATTTCATCGGACAGTTCGGTGGAATCGACGTTCATGTCATCGAAGAGAACCGCGATAAAACGGTACTTGCCGCTAACATGATCTTTATTGTACTTGTCGAGTATGTCCTCTTCTTTGAGGTCAACGGATTGAATCACCTGAAAGTAGAGCTTTGATTCGATCAGGAAGTTGCGCACCGATTCCTCCAGGCCGATCAGTAACTGAGACGCTTGAGGCGTCCGCAGGAAATTCTGGTATTCTGAGGGATCGAACCTCCCGTCCTTCTGAAACCTCGGCGCCTGCTGGATTTCCGGTGGAGGCTGGTTCTCGACGATGTACACGATTTCTTGGTCCGAAGCTTTCAGCTTTAAACGTTTAGCCTCTTCCGCCTTGAGGTAGCTTTCGACATATTTGTCCCACGCGTCCTCACGGATGCGTTTGACTTTATTCTGATCCAATTCTCCTTCAGTTTTACGCTGTTCGCTGTCTATCTGACGCTGGACGTAATTCTGGAAATCATCGAAGTTTATTTCTTTTTGGTTCAACTCGCCAACGATGCCGGCTGCGCTCCTTTCTTTAAATCCACCCATACCCCAGCTTAGGACAATTGTAATGAGGAATGCTACCACCAGAATCCACATAATGGTAGTCATCTGGCTTCGCAGTTCGGTTAACATTGGGCGACTCCTTGATGACGTCCGTGACGGCCCTCCGTCAGGACAGTCGGTGTTTAAAAAAGCGGTTAGGCGTCAGATAGCCGCATCAGCGGCATCCTCGCGGCGGTCTTCGTCCGCGGGAATGGTTCAGCGTTTCCACTTAACTTTGAGCAATCTGTTTGCGTAGGTCGGGTCTCCGAACCCGACCACCAATGCGACGCAGGGTGTCCTCACCCTGCGGCGACGTGGCTGTTTTCATCCTTTGTTGCGCCGCCCCCAGCATGGAGATTCCTACGAAAATCTCACAACATGCTAATGTAAAGTTCACTTCCGGTGAAATCAAGCTTATTTCCCATCCTCGAGCTGGTCTGTCAGCGTTAGGCGCACCATTTTCACGCTGCGCCGGTCGGCTTTGATGACCCGCAGCTTCGCGCCAGAAGTCTCGAACTCAGATCCGACAGCGGGAATGCCTTCCGCAAGTTGAATTACATAACCGCCCAAGGTCGCGCGGTCAGTAACCGGTTCGAATCCGGTCAACAAGGTTATATGGCTCAGCCGAACTCGACCGTTGAGCAGCCAAACCCGGTCGCTCATGCGCCAGATGCCCTCGCCCCGGTCAAATTCGTCGTCGATTGGACCAACCATCTCCTCAATAAGGTCTTCCGGCGATACGACGCCGGCGAAACCGCCGTACTCATCGACAACCCCCGCAAAACTGACGCCTTCCTGCCGAAACCACCTCAGCAGTTCGACCAGCGTCACCGATTCGGGCACCATCTTCAAGGGTCGTATCGAGTTGCGGATTGAGCCCGTTGTCGTTAATATATCCTTGGCGTGGATCATGCCCACCACATCGTCGAAGTCTTTGGCAAAGCAGGGCAGGCGGGAGAATCCGCTTTCGAGCATTATCCGGCGGACTTCTTCAGGCGTGGTGTTCACGTCGATCATCACCACAACGTTACGGGGAGTCATAATGTCCCACACGCGGTGCTCCTCAAACGCCAGCATCCCTCGCAGCAGCGGCTTGGAAGCCGCCGGAACGTTGTCGCCGCGGTGGGCTTCGATGAGGGCCGCTTTAATCTCCGCCCGACTCAACATCCGACCCATGTCATCATCCGACAGGTTCAAGCGTTTTTGAATCCCAGACACGACCTTTTCAACGGGGCGAACCACTGGATACAGCCCCCAGCGAATACAAGCAAGCCAAAAACCTGTGCGCAGCGCCAGCCGGTCGGCGAGCTGGCGCGCCAGCGACTTGGGCGCCGCCTCCCCGAAAATCATCAGCAACACCGGCGCCAGAATTAAGGTGACCTGTTCGGAGAATCCGTGTCCGGTCAGATAGAGCACTATCAGCGAGGAGTAGATTACATTGACGATATTGTTGCAAGTGAGGGTAGTCACCAGAAACCTTTCCGGTCTCTCGATGAATCGTTCAATATAAGGCGATCCTGGAGCTTTCTCGCGCAGCCAGGCGGGGAGTTTCACCTTCTTGAAACTTAAGAACACCGTTTCCGCTCCGGAGAAAAACGCTGACAGAGCGATGGTGATTATAATGCCGAGTTCCTGCACAAGCCTCTTTAAGCAAAGCTGAATGTCACGGCGGAGAATCCGCCAAGGGTCTTTCGTTAAAGTATATTTCCTTTAATCTGATTTTGCAAGGGTTCTGGGGTAGTCGTTCAATTTCCTTGAAGAGGTTGACTTAACCACGGGCGTCTGATTATATTTCAATGAAATAAATCCCCTGTAAACACTTGTGCCTTATTTGCCACCAAGGAGTCGCGCGTGCCCCCGTCCCATACCGTAATCTGCACCGCCGGCCACATCGACCACGGCAAGTCAGCGCTCATCGAAGCCCTCACCGGACAACATCCCGACGTCCTGCGCGAGGAGCAGGAGCGCGAGATGACCATCGAATTGGGCTTCGTCTTCTACGGCGATGACGTTACTTTCATCGACGTCCCCGGTCATGAGAAGTTTCTAAA
>CAZCEM010000148.1:0-6074 GCA_964497555.1 uncultured bacterium | reverse complement strand
GCGCTCGGGCTCGGAGGCTCGACCTACGCGTCGCAGGCGCTATTTTCTGGGAAATTACAACTAATGTCCAATAGATTCTGCCCCCATTAATATTAAAAGTACGATTTTTTTCATAGAAAATAGACCCCGTCCTTCCGCAGGTAGATGGTCTTTATGGAGGGTATGAACGGAGGGGACCAGGCGAACTCTGATAATATAAAAAGGGGGGCGCGCCGGGCGCCCCCCTTTCCAGATCGAAATGTCGGCCTTAGTTACTTCAGCAACACGACCTTCCGCTGAGCCATCATTCCCCCGCTCGCCAGCCGAATAAAATACAATCCCGAAGGCAGCGACTCGGCGTTGTAACTGATCGAATGACGCCCACTCTGGAAGAATCCGTTGGCAATCTCAGCCACCATCCGACCCTGCAGGTCCCAGACCGACAAAGCCGCGATGCCGTTGCGCTCCATGCCGAAGGATATAGCAGCAACCGAATTAAAGGGATTGGGATAAACATCCTGCAATCCAAAGGCAACCGGCAATTCAGCCTCGTCCTTGCCTGCGTTGAGATAAGGGTCAGCCGGTATGGTGGTTATCTTAAGGGCGCGTCCGGCTCCCAGCGGCGTAATCGCGTCAGCGTACTCCCCGGCATAGGTGGCGGTTAAGCCCCGGAAATGCATATAATCCTCCATCCCAACCGTGGCGTAGTTGCGCTCGCCCTGGTTGTCAACCAGCGCCCAATCATGGTATTGGAACACGATTTCACCGTCACCGGTGGGAGTCGCATGTACGGCGGGATCATACAGAATAACCTCAAAGGTTACGGTGTGATCCTCGTTACTGTCGCGGGCGACCGCCCGGCTCCATTCGATGATGAACCGACCTTGTTCTTGGTCGTAGCGAGTAAAGACATTGATCGAATCCCGTCCTCCACCGATGAATTGACCCACCAAATCTTCCCAATAGGGCGCCACCAGGGTGTGAGGACCCAACGGGCTGGGCAACTGCCAGTTGCGGAAGTTGTACATCCAGGTATCGACAAAGCTGAACCAGCCATTGGAGCAGATGGACGCCACATCATAGCCATCGCCGTAGTAGGTGAACGAGAAAGGCAGGCTGATGACGATGGTGGAATCGTCAACCAAGGGGTATCGCTGGTCGTATTCGCCTTCGTAATCCGGGTCCAGTTCGAGCCAGTCATAGACCGGACGAGCCTCGCCGAAGCGCTCGGCGTCAGCGTCTTCGTAGATGTAGTAACCGTAGGAGTCGGGTCCCAGCGGGTCGGAGGGCTGCGCCTGACCGAATACAAATGAAAACGTTTCGTGGCAGATCTTTTCGTCATCAGCATTGTAAAGGTCCATGTGCATTGCAATGTGCCGCCCGTTGACGATTTGCTCGCCGAACCGGATGCGGAACGTGTTCTCGGTGTTCGCAGCCGACTCGCCTCGCGCTAAGGCGGGATAGGCGCCCTCGGCGTCGGTCACCTCGATGGCGTTGTCGAAGCTGTACAACTCAGCCCGAAAGGCGTCAACGTTGTAGTTGCCGTAGTTGACCAATTCCACGGTAAGTTCGCCTTCTCCTCCCGCTCTCGGCAGACCACCGATGAAGTCCAGCCTTTTGTACGTTATTTGAGCATTTACATTGGGCAGCCGGAATTGGGCGGTGTATTCATGCCCGGCGTCGTCAGTGATGCTCAGATAGTAAGGAACCTTCGTCCAGGGCCAGGCATTCGGCGCAATAGTAACACGAAAGGCGCCTTCGCCAGCCGCCTCGGCCCCGGCGGCTATGTTTCCGTAGGCCACTTCAGCCGCATTGACTTCAATGTTCGTCAAATCAACGTACAAGGTTGCGTGGACGTCATTGGCAGGGTTTGAGCCGTAATTTTTCAAACTCACGGTAAAATCTATTGGAACCCCGGCGATGACGCGGTCATCGCCCTCGGGATTGGAGACCTCCACCGAAGCTATGCCGAGCATGTTCTGCGCCGGGACCACGGCTATTGTATCCTGCACCGGCACCGCCTGCTTGGCAATGACGGAGTAGGATACCTCACCGGCTTCTGTAAGACTGACAGGAACATTAGCGCAGCCCGAAAGGTCTGTCAGAATTGACAGCCATTCATCGTTGTGCTTGACGTTGACCATCGCCTTAGCGACCGGACGGTTGCCGGCACGTACCCGGAAGGGGATGTTGGTGGTGCCGACCGGCACTTCATTCGCAACGTCCACCGTCATTATGGTTGGGGGATCGAAGAAGACGCCCAATTCAGGATCGCCCAGAATGTTATAGACGTCAAAATAGAATTCGACGTGGTTGTTCTGAGGTGCGCCCATAATCCGCTGCAACGGGAAACCGTTCCACACTTCCATCTTGCCGTTGAGCGTCAGTGCGCCGAGGGTGCGGAGGTTTAAATCCATCAGTGCCGTGTAATATCCCGCCAGCATCGGATTATTGAACCGAGTGCTGGTGTGCAGGTCGGAAGGACCAAAGAAACCTGTCCCGCCGGCAGGTCGGTTGCGGCTGCCCTGATAGATGGAGTATTCGCCAAAGCAGACCGGATGAACATCGTTGCCGAAATCTCCGGTATTGCAGACAAAGAAGGTGAAGACCGGCAGGTGGGGGCCGTTGTCCAACTGCTCCAGATCGTTCTTATGGAACAGTGGGTAATGAGTTCCATTGGCGTCCCCCCAACCGCGATACGCCACTACATTGACACCACGGTTTATGGAGCGGCGGATGGGTTCCGAGTCGCGGGTGTCTCCCTGACGGCCTCTATAATAGAAGGTTTCCACGTCCCAGCCGCGGTCCAGCAGACGCTCAGCCAACCACTGGCAGGTCTCCACCGGACTTAGCATCTGCCGGCCTTGGTCTCCAAAGTTACCCGCGAAGATTGTCGCGCGGTGGAATCGGTCGATGTAGTCAACGTAGCCTTCAGCTCCTGGCGCGATGCGGTAGGTTTGCTTTTCGTAGTCGAGAACGCGCTGGAAGTAGTTGCGCACCACTGAGGTGGTGCCGGAATCGGAGGAAACGCGGCCGATAAAGGCATCCGGGAAATAGTCCTCACCCTTCAAGTAGACGTAGGGCTGGTCGGTAACGTCCCGTTCACCCGCCTGATCGGGATTTTGAATTCTGAAAGAAGGCATCTTCATGCTAGGCATGTTGATGTCGCCGATAATCAGCACGAATTCCGGCGGGCGCGTCCAGTTGTCGTAGGCGTCCTGGATGTAAGCTTTTATGTCTTCGGCTGAGGTTGTTCCATACCAAATTGGCTCAATGTGGACGTTGAAGCCCTTGCAGCGCTTCCACTCGGCGAACTGCTCGCTTAGCTGGATGAAATACTCATCGCAGATGATTAAATAGGTGCCGCGCTGGACGATCCCTCCCCCCGGCAGGGTGTGGGGCCAGGAATCGGGATTAAGCAGGGTGGCTTGGAAGAATTCCTCATAAGCCAAGGACCAATAACGTGTTGGATCAGGCGTCGGCTCAACAGGGCAGCCGTCGGGCACCAAATGGAATCTGACAGTCATACTTTCGGAGGTGACGACGCGATTGTCAGCGGGCTCGTAATGAGAAGGGCGGATGACCACCGGCGCCACGCGCATCCAGCGCATCCAGCCGGCGTCACCGACTTCGACGGCTGACTGAGTTCTGACGTTGCGGACATCCCGAACGAATTGAGCGCGGGGCAACACCACGTTGGCATTTAATTCGATCTCGTGATTGTCGATTACCTCCGCTTCTAACTGATAACCTGAGGGAACCGCAGCCAGGCGGGCGAAAACGGGCAGTGCGGGGCCTTCGGCTTCAAAGTCAGCGACACTGCCGGGGATATTATGCCACAGCCGAGCGGATTCACCCTGGTTAAGGACGGTCAATTCCCCGGAGCGGAAATTAAGTTCAACGGTAAAGCCCGCAGCGTTTTGGCTGAGCGAGCTAACGGTCATGGGAGGGGATTCCTCCATAGTCGCGACGATGCTTGCCTGCAACGAGCAAGCTGAAAATAGGAGGACAAGCAGTAACCTTGTTTTCATTTTTTACTCCATTGCTTCCGGTGCGTGGTTGGGTGGTTTTGAAATCTGGTTTAATGCGCAGCAACAAAGCTCACAAGAATGGTGGCTTTAATTGGCGATAACATTATAGATGTCCAATTCTGTAAAACGCAACCTTTATGCCAAGGTTATCGGCTTTGGGTACGAATCGACAGATACCAGCAGAAATGGCATGTCATTATGGCATATTGTCTGTGGTAGGTCTGCCATTCTGATGGCAGTCTCTTTGACTATTATTGTATGATTTGTATTAATAATATGTTAGCAAGTGGCACGCAGGTTGCCATTGTAATTATTGAAAGAAAAAGAAAGAACCAAAAAAACAAATTGTGGAGGATAAAATGACGATTATGCACTGGCAGCCTCTCCGACCGCGCAATTCGTTCGGAAGGCTGTATTCTTTGCAGAACCGGATGAACCGGATGTTCGACGAAATGTTCAGCGGTAGGGAGTCAGAAGTGCCCGAGTGCGACTGGTCGCCGCGGCTGGACGTCATCGAAGTCGAAGGTCGGTTGGAAATCGCCGTTGAGCTTCCCGGCGTAAAAAAGGAAGATGTGAAGGTCGAACTGGTGGACGACCTCCTAATCCTCTCCGGGCAGAAGAACGCTACCTATGACAGGCAGGACCGCAGTTTGCACCTGACTGAGCGGACTTACGGCGCGTTTCGCCGGTCGTTCCAACTGCCCGGTCATTTCGACCGCGAAAAAATCGAAGCCCAGTTCGATAACGGCGTGCTGTACATCAGCCTGCCGCGGATTGAGAAGGAAAAATCCCGCGAGATTCAGATAGTCTCGCATTAAAGTTCAGGCTCAGGACGGGCGGGATGACCGTCCTAATACGTTTTTACGAAGAGCCTACAACAAGTTAACTTAAGGAGACACAACCATGTCAATCATCAAATGGTCGCCATTAGAGTCCCAGCATCCCTGGGGCGCGTTCCCGACCTTGCAGAGCCGCGTGAACCGCTTGTTCGACGAGTTCTTCCGCGACGAAGAAACCGCCGCGCTGACAAGATGGTCCCCCCGCGTCGATGTAGTGGAACTCGAAGATAAGTACGAATTCACGGCTGAACTGCCAGGACTGACGAAGGACGACGTGAAGGTCGAGGTGCATCAAAACCAACTGAGCATCACCGGCGAAAAGAAATCCGAGACCGAGAAGAAGGATCAGAACTATCATCTGACCGAGAGGTCTTATGGGAGGTTCTGCCGAACCTTTCAACTGCCGGGACAAGTGAACATCGAGGACATTCAGGCCGAGTTCAAGGACGGCGTGCTGAAGATCGACCTCGCCAAACGTGAGGAAGCCAAACCGAAGCAGGTCGAAATCAGCATCAAGTAACAAGTAGTAAGAGCCAAGAGGAGAGAACCAAGAGCTCATAGTTGAAAGTGGAATGTAAAGTGTAAAAAGCCTTATATTAGTGCTTACACTACTGACCGCTTTGACTCTGAATCATGGCAGCATTCTTGGCTCTTCGCTCTTGGCTCTTTATAACTTTCAAACTTTCAAACTTTCAAACTTCCTTTCCTATGGATTTATACAAATTCACCGAAAAAGCCCAGGAAGCGGTGGCGCAGGCGCAATCGCTCGCCGTCGCCGCCGGGCATCAGCAGATTGAACCAGAACATCTGCTCGCCGCGCTGGTTCAGCAGCCCGACGGGCTGGCGGGACGATTGCTGGCGAGGATGGACGTGTCTGAACCGGAATTCCGGACCGAACTCAACGCCCGGATTGGCCGCCTGCCCCGCGTGAGCGGCCCCGGCGCCGAGCCGGGCAAGGTCTATGTATCGCCGGTGGCACAACAAGTGCTGGTGTCGGCTGAGGACGAAGCCGGCAAGATGGGCGACAAGTACGTCAGCGTCGAGCATCTGCTGCTGTCATTGGTTCAACACGCCGACCGAACCAGGCTGGGGGGGTTGTTTATGAAATTCGGCGTCAACCGCGAGAAGCTGCTGAAAGCCCTCACCGCCGTCCGTGGCAACCAGCTCGTCACCAGCGTTAATCCGGAAGGCACCTACGAAGCCCTTTCCCGCTACGGGCGTGATC
>CAZCEM010000147.1:5440-6102 GCA_964497555.1 uncultured bacterium | reverse complement strand
CTGGATTCCAGCTTTCGCTGGAATGATGCGCTTTCGCGCATTATTTAAAATGTTCAAAAGAAAATGAACCCCTTAATATTTTGAAATTTCTTCTGCTTCAACGCGAAAAACTTGACGAATGGGCGCAATTGTGAATATATTATTACATCAGCATAAAATCCATTAGGGATTTTAGCGATTCTAAACATCCAATTTTAAGAGGTAAGGGAAATGTATTTTAAGAGCACCACCATCAACAAGTCCGAGCTTGAAGCAGCCTACAACGCCGGCAAATCGCTGTGCCTGCTGTGCGGGAATAACAGCGTCAATCAGATCAATGACAGCGGGACCGTTCTGTGGTACGGTTCGAGCAACAAACCTTCTTATCTGTACAACAAGCAGTGGTGTGTACCTCGAACCACTGACATCGGCCCCGGCTCGACTTTGGCGGATATCATCCAGTTTATGACCGACAAAGGGCTCACCAGCCTGACCTTCACCGTCAAGAATGAGAATGTTGACGTTATCGTCAGCACCGGAACCAACTCAGGCTTAGTCGGAGGGGGCATGTATTTCGACATGTGGGGTGAACCACAGCCAGGCGAATTAGGCTGCGAAGATGAAGAGAAAGAAACTTAACATAAATAGGTAATCAGCATAATCAAGATTACCTCGCACAACGT
>CAZCEM010000147.1:0-5430 GCA_964497555.1 uncultured bacterium | reverse complement strand
ACTTCCTATATTATTAAGGGGTGCATTTTCTTTTTAACAACAGAGATAATGCGTCCAAGACGCATCATTCCAGCGAAAGCTGGAATCCATTTAATTTAAATCTGGATTCCCGCTTACGCAGGAATTGTCATGGCGGCTTCCCCACCACGGAACATGAAAATACCCCCCTTTGTTTTTTCCCCCTGCAAGCAGGGGTGAAAAGTCGGGCGGGACGCCCGACCTACGCGGACAATGGGGCTATTTTCTGGGAAATGACAGCAGTTGTCAAGTATTTTCTGCCCCCCTTAATAGGCTCATACAGCCTCGGCTTTTTCCAAACACAGTTTTTTCTTAAAATCCAATTTCCACGGCTTTTGCCTGCTCATCGAAAAAATCTTTAACTGCTCATAGCTGACTTATTTATTTAAGATAACCTTTTCGGGATAAAGTCGGCTTAAGCTGCAATAATGCAAAACATCGCAAGGCCAAATTTCGAGGGAAAGATGGATTTTACAGACCTCGCGCAGAAATGCCAGTTTTTATCTCTTTTCCGATACTTCCCGATTCAGGTGGCGATTCGGGATCGAAAAACAGACTCCTATGTTTTCCATTCGTCGGAGAGAAACTGGGGCGGTTTCACCTACGAGGAATGGAATGAGCTTGATAAGCACGAAAGAGAAAATTACTGGGTGCAGCCGGACCGCCAACAGCAACTGAAAAGATACGAGTCCTGGCTGAACAGCGGCAGTAATTTACCTCTTCGGCTGACTTTCAAGGTGAACACGATTTCGGGGGAACAGCGGAGAATCCAGTGCCACTTTGAACACATCCCCGACGAAGAGACACCAAACCGCTATATTCTGGAAATATCCTGGGATGTAACCGAGGTCATTGACAACTGTCTTAAAGACCGGTCGCTGGTTGCGGACGTCAATAAAAAGGTCCTCCACGAGCGGAATAAGCTTCGAGCGGAAAGCGGTCTTATGAGACTGGCCTTTGAAAAGCTGCAAGATCCTCAAAGGCTGGAGGATTTCACAAAAGCAGCGCAAGGCCTCGATAAAGAAGAACTGCTGGTCTGCTTCAGATCTTATTTCCCGGACTTTTGGCAGGTCGAGGACAGTCCTGCCGGCTGGGCAGTGGCTCGTGAGATGGAGGAGATGAAGCGGCTGGAGGATTCCTTGGTGGAAATCGAGGAGACAGCGCTCCCAACCGTGCGCGACGACATCGAGCGAATCATCGACATGCTCCGCTCGCAGCTTCTGATGCTAAGAGTCCAACGAAACGAGGGCGCTGATATGGAGTCGTTTCTCAGTCCTCAGAACTGAATCCTTAAAGTCTTAACTGATAAACCACAAGGGAGCAGGATTGCCTGCTCCCTTGTGGTTTTTTACTCTCAACCGCCTTTATCCTGAGGCGCTTCATTCCAGCTGAAAATCCCGACCGTCCCATTTCACCCTGCCGGCAGCGTGAAGAGGGTCATGCTCGAAGAAGAACTGCCAGCCTTCGCGTTCAGCCTGCGTCAGAATCCGCCGCTTCTCTTCCAGAGTGGTTACGGGATACAGGTCATACGCCATTATCCATGCCAGTGGGAACTGCGAGGCAAGCGGGACCAAGTCCGCGGCGAACAGCAAGGTCTGACCGCCATTGGCAATTCGCGGCAGTTGCATGCCGGGGGTGTGACCATTTACAACCAGCACGTCGATCCCCGGCATCAACGACCATTCGCCCTCGACGACCTCAGCGCAGCCGCGCTCGATAAGCGGTTCGAAATCGGCGGGGAAGTAGCTGGCGCGGTCGCGTTCCATTCTTTTACGGGCATGCGCCAATTGAGCAGCCTGAATGTAGTACCGAGCGTTGGGGAAGGTCGGCTTCGGGTCGCTGTCCTTGTCAATGGTCGAGCCGCCGGCATGGTCGAAGTGCAGATGGGTGATGATGACGTCGGTTATCTGGTCCGGTGTTAAGCCTTCACCGGCCAGCGCCTCAATCATGAAGTTGTCCGAGCCTCGAAAGTCGTAGATGCGCCGGAACTTTTCAGCGCGCCCCTGCCCGAAGCCGGTATCGACGAGGATTTTCCGGTCGCCGGCCTCAACCAACATACAGCGCATGACCATCTCGATATGATTGGACTCATCCGCCGGATGAAACCGCTCCCACAACACCCGCGGCACCACCCCGAACATCGCGCCGCCGTCCAGCTTGAACCTTCCGAATTCGAGCGCAGCTATTTTAAACCTGCCAATCTGCATCGGCTACTTCTTCTCCACAGAAGCCGCGAAAGCCTCGAGGTTCTTAACCGGCAGGTTGAATCTGACCTGCTGCACCCGCTCCCAGCCGTTGCTGAAAACGCTTATCAACATCTCAGAGCCATCCTTGAACGCCGCCCAAGGGGAGCTCGTCGAGCCGAAAAACATCGGCGTGGCGGTGTTTCGGTCGATGAGCAGCATCTGACCGGCGGGATTGATGAGCTTCAGCCATCGCCCGTCCGGTGACAGCTGAGGGAAACCCATTCCCACCCAGTTCAAATCCACGAAGATCTTGCCGCCGTCCACCGCGCGTCGGAAGACACCGCGGTCGGTGATGAAGACCAGCGAATCGCCGTTAGGGGTGAAGGTCGCGCTGCTGATGGGCTCGCCGATACGACTGACGCTGGATTGCTCGCGGGTTTCGGGTCTGACCTTGATTATCTCGGCGGAAGACCGGACGCTGCCGAGGTCGCGCCGCACCAACAGCACCGAGCCATCCGAGTGGAAGCAGGGTTCAGTGATTATCATGTCCGCGTCGCAGACCTTTTCCGCGCGGGAGTTATAGAACGGACGAACACGGTACAGTGTGAACCGGCCGCTCCCGCCCGGTTTCCAATTGCGGTCGTTGGATCCGTAAAAGTATATCCACCGCTTGTCGGGGGTATAGACCGGCAGGGCAATGGCGCCAAGGTTCTGCTGGGCGGCTTTTAGCAAGGGGCTTTCCGAGCCGTTGGACAGATTCTTCTCGTAGATATAGACGTCGGGGACCTTGCTGTCGCCCATGTTCTTAAGGAACAATATTGAACGACCGTCAGGGGCGTAGTTTCCGTTCCAGCCGCGGGCCAGTTCACTTCGTCCAAACGGATCGCTGCCGACGACGCAGCCGTACCGACGGGCTAAGTCTTCGCTTTTAACCGCCGGAGCATTGACCTTCGCCAGAGCTGTCAATCGCTTGCGAACGCCAGAGGAATCGCCGACAATCACGCCCGCGTCAATCTGCGCCAGGCGGGCGGAGACGTCGTCAGGATGATGGGCGATACGCCACTCAAGTTGCAGCCATTCCACCTGGGAGGGTCCGATAAAGAAGCGCATCTCCTGAAGAATGGAATCCGCAACTGGTTTGTCACCATGCAGATCGAGTAATCGCTTGAAGTAATCCGTTAAGGTCAGGTTGTCCTTGTTACGGCAGGCGGCCATGATTCCCCGCGACAGCAGTTTGACGTTTTCGGGATTGCGGGCGATGATGTTGGTGAGATGCTGCAACTCGAAGGAAGATGACAGCTTGGCGTATCTGTCGGCGCCCAACACCTGTTCGCCTGGTCGAGCCAAGGCTGTTGACCGCGCGGAATCGGGGAAATAGCTCAGGGTGGTCCGAAGATTCAGTTCAAAGGTGTCCGGCGTGGCGCCCATTGCCAGCGTTTCGATCAGTTTGGCGTGGATTTTCCAGTTGTCAGGATCGGTCTGCAGCGCACGCTGGAAGCACCGGGAAGCCTGCTGCCAGTTGCCCTCCTTCTCCAGCCAATACATCCCGCTGCGGTAATTCTCGTTGGATTTAGTGCAGCCGATGAAGGCTGCTGTCACCAAACTCAGCAGAAGGACAAGCAGCCAGAAATGTCTATTCACAGTTATTCCTCCTCAGCGTTGAGTAAACGTTCTACTTCGATGGCAGCCATGCACCCGGATCCCGCCGCGGTGACGGCTTGGCGATAGACGTGATCCTGCACGTCGCCGCAGGCGAACACCGCATGAACGCTGGTGGCGGCGCTGTCAGGTGCGGTGATGATGTATCCTTGAGGATTCATTTTTAGTTTGCCGATGAACAGCTCCGTGTTCGGCTGATGGCCTATGCCAATGAAGGCGCCGTCGGTCGGAAAGATTTCAGTCTCCCCGGTTCGGGGGTCTCGCAGTTTGACCGAGCCAAGCAGCCCCGATTCAGAAGGGGTGAATTCATCGACCACCCGATTCCACTTGAACGCCACCTTGGGATTATTGAACATCCGTTTCTGCATTATCTTGGAGGCGCGCAGCTCATCGCGGCGGTGGACGATGGTCACTTTGGAGGCGAACTTGGTGAGGTAGCCGGCTTCTTCGCAGGCGGTGTCGCCGCCGCCGATGACGACGACCTCTTTGTTGCGGAAGAACCAGCCGTCGCAGGTGGCGCAGGCCGAGATGCCGCGCCCCATGAGCTTGCTTTCCGACTCCAGCCCTAACAGACGAGCCGTGGCGCCGGTGGAGATTATCACCGCGTCGGCGGTGTGAACCTCATCGCTGACGGTTATTTTAAAGGGGCGTTGCGAGAGGTCAACTTCAGTAACGACGTCGGTGATGAATTCCGCTCCGAACCGTTCCGCCTGCCGGCGGAAGCGTTCCATGAGTTGGGGGCCCAGGATACCTTCCGGGAAGCCGGGGAAGTTCTCAACTTCGGTGGTGATGGTGAGCTGACCGCCGGGCTGAAGGCCTTCGATGACCAGAGGATGCAGGTCAGCGCGGGCGGTGTAGATCGCGGCGGTCAAGCCCGCCGGGCCGGAACCGATTATCACTACTCGATGATGCAAGCGTTCATTTGGCATTGCGATTCTCCGCTTCATTCTATGTCGAATCCTGGATCGCCTGAACAAAGGTTTACGCTTCAGGCATGACTTCCTTCATCCAATCGAGGAACTCTTGGTTGGCATGCTTTACTTCAAAGGCGATGATCTCCGGGACATCGTAGGGGTGCATCTCCAGTATCGCCACTCTGACGCCTTCATAGAATTTACTGACTGTCTTTATCTGAAGCAGATACTCAGGCGAACTGTTCAGATGGTTGTGCCAATAGTAGTAAGACGTCAAGCCGGGGATGACCTGCACGCAGGCGACTAAATGTTTCTCAACCAGCATCACCGCGATGCTGCTGGCGGAAGCCAGATCCGGCAGGGTGGTATGAATGACGATGGGAGTTTGGTCGTTCAAAGGGGTGTCTCCTTTTAGCGAGTCCATCTGATGTATTAATGGGTGCAAAATCATTTGGTCATTCGTTGTCATTCCGACGAAAGCGGGAATCCAGCCCTAATTCCTTCTGGATTCCAGCTTGCGCTGGAATGATGCGTCTTCCTGGAATGATGCGTCTTCGACGCATTTTTTCAATATTCAAAAGAAAATGCACCCCTTAATAATGCGCATTCGCGCAGAACATCAAATGTTCAAAAGAAAAGGCACTCCTTAATAT
>CAZCEM010000146.1:0-6146 GCA_964497555.1 uncultured bacterium | reverse complement strand
GGCATTGACAGGCTGTGTTTGATTTCCAACTAATAATGTAAGGAATAATTCCTTATTTCAAAAGGCTTGGGCGCTGAAAAGTCGGCAGATATCACGGTTGTCTTTAAATTGACTCCTGTAGTGGAAGTCTCCACTCGTTTAATCTGTTGAGCCGGCGCCTGCCTTCTCCCTTGTTGAACTTCAGTGAAAGCGCTAAATTTAGGAAACGTCCTTGGCTAAAGGCTGGGCTTTGGATTTGCACAATTCTAAACAAACAGTTAAGTCCATGCTTCCAGATCTGCTGGACCTTTTTTTCCTGGTTTGGCTGTTAGTGGCGCTGCGGCATTTTTCAGTAAGCCTTTTCTCTTGGTCAGGAAAAGCCGGCGGCTTATTGACTGAATTGTCCTTTTTATGCGGCGTTGTCGGATATTTGAAATTAAGAGGACAAACCCTGCATCTGCTGCGTCTAGGGCGCGTTCAGGTGCGAGCGCTGCTGCCGACGATTGCTTTTTCCCTCGGCGCCATTATCCTGCTGGATGAATTGGAGCGCTTGGTGGTTCAATTTGCCCCTTTGCCTGAAGGAGCCTCAGAAGCCTTAACCGCAAAGCTTTCTTTCTGCAATTCCTGGGAAATGACCTGCATCTTTGGCGGGGCGGTGGCAGCAGCCGCGATTGTCGAAGAGATGGTCTTTCGCGGTGTCTTTCAAGGCGCCTTGGCTCCCCGTGTCAGTCCTACGGCGGCAGTGCTTATCACCTCCCTAGTCTTCGCGTCGATTCATTTTCAGCCGTCCTGGTTCATTCAGTTGCTCATCTTCTCGGTCTTGGCCGGTTACATGGCTTGGCGCGCGAATTCTCTGATACCGCCGATGATATTCCACGCCTTAAGTAATCTTTGGACTGTGATAGTACTGTTGAACCTGCTTCCCTCAGTCATGCAGATTTATCTGTGGCGAGGACACGTTCACCCGGTGATGCTGCTAACGGCTTATCTGTTGTTCAGCCGCGGATACCGCTGGTTTAATCTAACGCTGGAAAGAGGTCGCAACTTCGAGGAGTTCGCTTAAAGAGAAAACCGGCGTTGACATCTTCAACCGGACGTTACTCTGGAAATGATTCGATATGCAAAAGCCGGGACTTAAGAGTAATTGTCCAAATACGGTTTATTAATGTTGAACTTTAGCGCAACAAGATGTATAATATTTCCATCAAAGCCTTTTGTAGAAATCGCAGCATTCAATGATTTCAGAGGAAGATGAAGACGACCGACCTGTCCGCGGGAGTCAGCGGCAACGGCGCCGCTGCTGAAGTGCTGCCGGACTTCAGTTTGTTCCCGCCGGAAAATCCTGCGCTGTTTTTCAAGCTGATGTCCTATCTGTTAGTCATCGGAGGGATAACCCCGGCGATTACGATTTTTATGAATGTATTGAACCGCACGCGGATTACGGGTCGGGAAAACCTCCGCGGTTTGAGACATCGCTGGATTTTAGCCTCCAATCATCTCACCCTGCTCGATGACCTGTTCATCGGCCCTCTGCTGATATTCCCCAACTCACTGAAAGGTTACAAATACTTTCCTTTCCATGCGCCGGAGCAGAGGAATTTCTATAAAACGCCCTGGATCCGGTGGTTTATGCGCCAGTGCAAATCGGTGCCCATTGTTCGCGGCCGCGGCGTCAATCAAGAAGGCATAAACTACCTGATAAAAGCCATGAAACAGGGCGGTATTCTGCACATCTTTCCGGAAGGAACCCGTACCCGAACCGGCGCTCTCGGTCAGGGGCAGCCAGGCGTCGGTCGCATCGTTTGCGAATCCGGCGCTCCGGTGGTGCCCATGTATCATCAAGGTCTGGAGCGGGTGCTGCCTATCGGCTCCGGAGTGCCGCGGATAGGCAATGAGATCAGGATATCCATTGGGAAACCACTGCGCTTCCAGCCCGAAATCCAGACTGGAAAGGAGTCGCTTGTCTGGCGCGAGGTTTCATCGCAAATCATTGAAGCAATCCGCTGCCAGAAGGAAATCGCGGAGAAAACCTGGGGAGAAAAACCTTTAATAGTCAACAACATCAACAAACTATAGACAAAGGCTTATTTGACTAATTGCACCAAACGCTCGGCTTGCTGCCGGGCGTTTTTTGCTCTGACGACATAAGCGCCCGAGGGCCAGCTTGATGCGTCGCAGGTTAAGGTACCCGCCGTATCTTCGCAGTTTTCGCGCAGCATCAAACGTCCCGCTGAATCAAAGATTGACAAGACGACGCCTCTGTCAGACAGGGCATAGGTAATCGACAGACAGACGTTAAACGGATTCGGATTGGCCTGAAGGAATATTGAGGGACTCTGATTTTTGCCAACGTCACTGGTCACATACACTACCGCGACGCCGTTGGGTCTATAGCATCTATCGCCTGTCACAAACGATAACTGGGGCTGATAATACGAATTCAACCGACGGCTGAAGACCAGAACCTTGGGGAATCGTGATTCTTCGGCGCCGCCCCAGACCGCCATTCCGACTCGTCCATTCTGAAACGCGCCTCCTCCCACTACTGCGCCGGACTCGTCAAGGCACGCAACCTCGTCGCCGTCGCATATCCCGTCAGCTGCCACCGCTAGCAGGCTCATGTTCCACTCCCCGGTTTCAACTGGAACGTGAAAATGGCTTAACACCGGCTGAGGTCTCCTCAGTTCGACATTCCAAATCCGCTGGCGGGGATATATCAGTTCCGCAGCTTCAGAAACCAACAACTGGTAGCCTTTGCCGGGGATGCAGGCGTCCATATTATTGAAATGGAAATTTGGATTATAGAAACGGCCCTTTTCGTCCTTAGCAAGCACCAAGTGCTCATTTTCAGTCAAAGACGCAAAAGCCGCTTCCGCCGGCAACGGGAAATCCGGCAGATAAGCGACGATATGCCAGTCTTGCTCAAGCTCAATTGGTTCAGTATAGTTCACCGCCTCCCCTTCAAAGACCAATCCTTCATCGCGGGTTACACATATCTGATAACCCTCGGTTAATTTCCACATAGGGATGTTGATGAAACCGAACTCCGGCTGGTAATACTGTCCGGCGCCATTCTTTATAATCACCAGCGTCCCGCGCTCGACCAGCGGCGCCAGAATATGAATAATATCAGAATTGACCGTTTGGCGGTTGGAGGAGATCATACTCCAACCGCGGGGAAGTCTTATCTCCAATGGGTCATCTGGAAACTGGAGTGAACGCCAAGCGGCCAGTCCATCCGGTATGCCCCAGCCAAGCAGGGTGTCCGGGTTTTCGCGGTTGCTGCCGACTTGCCGCAGCAGTTCTCGCAGCGTCAACGGCGTTAAATAGGGATCCGCTTGAAGCAGCAACGCACACAAACCCGCCAAAGCTGGAGCGGTAAAGGAGGTTCCCAGCCCTGCACCGTAGGTTGAATCGTCCCGGTCCGAAGCGAACCGCACTGAAGAGCCAAAGGTTGTGAAATCCGGTTTGATGCGTCCATCGTAGGTCGGACCGCGAGAGGAAAAGTAGGCATAAGTGCTGTCACGATTGGTCGCTCCAATGCCAAATATCCTGAAACCATCAGCGGGAGCGCCCATTTTATCATAGGGATAGTGATTCTGACCGGTATTACCCATGGAAACCACAATCACCATGCCGCGGTCAATCGCGTGTTCGGCGGCGATGGTGGTCACGCCGGTGCGTCCGTCCATATCTTCGTAGGAATACCAATCCAGGTATGTCAATGAGGACGAAACAACCTCGACGCCCAACTCGTCCATCCACTCCAACGCTGCGACCCAGTAGTCCTCCTCTACGGGTCGCTCCCATTGCGAGTTTTCGGTTTTGGCAAGCACATAACTGGCTCCATAGGCGGTTCCAATCATGTATCCCGGGTCGAAGCCTGCAATGATGGACAAGGTTTTCGTGCCGTGCTCTCCCAAGCCCATATCGTCCTGTTGATCAGCGACGTTATCATCGTCATTGAGAAAGTCCCATGCGGCTGTTACGTTAAGATCCCGAAAGCAGATATGATCAAGATTGTTGAATCCGGCGTCCATCAGACCTACGAGAATCCCCTGCCCGGTAAATCCGAGGTCGTGCAGCTCCGGCGCGTGAAGAAAGCGGTTCTGCGTCAGACTGCCACCGTAATCGTTGAGGTAATCACGGCGCGGCGCTGGTTCGACCGGTTCGACCGCGTTGTCTTCTATGGCTTCCTTATGACGGATGAAACTTCCTACCGGCTCAATGCGGTCCACGAACGACAGACGCCGAATCTGCCTTAAAGCTGAGGAATCCACTGCCGCGCTGACGGCGTTCAGCCAGCGGCTGGTTTCGCGAAGCTTGACGCCATTGACAGCCTGGAGGCACTTGAGGTATTCCGGCGCGACGGAAACGTCCTCGATATTAACCGTCTCCCCGCAGCCTCGCCGTTCCCGCCGGAGGAGCGAGCGTTTTGACAACCGGCATCTTGCGTCCTCCATCAACCGCAGCTTATCGGCTTCGGAAGGGCAGTTCTTGTCGGTGAAGTAAATCCACACAGGAGAGTTATCCCGCGCTGGCTCAGTGGCTATGCCGAATCGCGCCCAAACCAGCAGCCAGCACAGCACGGACAAGACTGGAGGGGACGCGCCGTTATGTCGAGGCAGGAACTCCATGAAAACCGAGAGTATAAAGCCCTTAGGGCATTGTTTTTGTCGATGGGACCATAGGGGCTCCAGCAGTGCTGGATAATGACACCCGCCCCGCTTTCAGCTCGTTAAAGAGCCGGTAGGTGCCGCCGTCGAGGTAGTAGCAGTTGAAACCCTTGGATGACAGGTCTTTGGCAAACCGTCTCGAATCGGATCCATACAGACTCACAAGATACAACGGTTCAACGTGGCTCAGTGTTTCAGCGATAAAGAACATCTGACCTAAATCCACGTTGATAATCCCGGGAATATAGGGTATGTGGGCGGGATCCTCAGGCTGCAGATCTTGAATGAAGTACATCTTCATCTTGACGCCGGCGTTGAGGCTGTCCGCAAAGTCCGCTGGTGAAACGCACTTTACGAATCCCGGCGGCGTGGGAGTAATCTGAGCCGGCGTCAGATTGTACACCTTCTTGGGCTGCTCTTTTTGACACCCCATAAAGCCAATAAAACCAAGGAAAAGGCAAATCCCTATGACCTTAATCACGAAACGCATTAAAAACACCTTCTTTTTTGGATTTAACCGACTCGCGGATTAAACCGAGACGGGAAAACTCTGGCAAAGTCTTTTTTACATTAAACCTTCGAGCTTGCCGGTAATCTCCTCTATTTTACTGAGCATCTCGTCAATGAGTTCCTTAGCTCGACCACCGTCCTTGGACTCGGAAAAAACCCGCAGGATTGGCTCGGTATTGGACGGGCGCGCCTGCGCCCAGCCGTCGTCGAATACCACTCGCACCCCGTCTATCCTTGAAACCTGATCGTGCCCGTATTTTCGAGCCAGCCGCTCAATGATTTCGGTTGGCTCATTCTTTCCCACCGGCACTTTCAGCTTTATCATTCGGTAGCGGGGCAGGTCGTCAACGAGTTCGCTGACTTTCTTGCGGCCGGAAGACAGGAGGTTTAACACCAGCGCCATGCCGACGCCCCCGTCCCGGACGTAATTCACTTCCGGCACGATGACGCCTCCATTGCCTTCGCCGCCCACGACCGCCTTGACTTCCATCATCCTTGCCGCCACGTTGGCCTCGCCGACGCGTGTGCGATAGGATTCCACGCCGAAGGTTCGAGCAACGTCTTCCACTACCTGCGAAGTCAGGCTGTTCATCACTAGGGGTCCCGGCTGAACCGACAACACCATCTGGGCCGTCAAGGCGAGGGTTAATTCCTCGCCGATGGGAGCGCCGGTCTCGTCCACGACAGCCAAGCGGTCGCCGTCAGGATCAACTGCAAATCCCACCGCGCACTTATTATCCACGACCGCCTGTCCCAGCTCGCCCAGGTATTCCGGCAGCGGCTCCGGCGGATGGGGAAACAAGCCGTTATTCAGGCAGTTAACCGGAACGACTTCACAGCCGAGTGTCTCTAACAAATCCGGGTACTCAACGCTGCCGGCGCCGTTGACGCAATCGAGAGCCACCTTGAACTTCTTGGAGTACAACCGCCGCAAGTCCAACATAGCCAAACCCGTAACTGCGGCGATGTGCGTTATTGAGG
>CAZCEM010000145.1:0-6198 GCA_964497555.1 uncultured bacterium | reverse complement strand
CATTCTGGATTCCCGCTTTCGCGGGAATTGTCATGGCGGCTTCCCCACCACGGAACATGAAAACTTCCGCGACTTTCCATCGGCAGCGCAGGACTCCATGCACGTGGGGGGCGGACTGAAGTCCGCCCTCAAAGAGAAAAGGGCAGTTTTCTGGGAAATGACAGCGCGAAACTTCAGTCAATATCAAGAATTTTACATTTTACATTCTACATTCTACATTCCCATCAGCCTTCCGACTTGATAGACGACCACGCACAGCACATACCCCAGCGCGGTCAAGCCTCCGAACTGCAGGAACGCCCACCGCCAGCTCCCCGATTCCATCTTTGTAACAGCGAAGGTTGCCACGCAGGGCGTGGCAACAAGCATGAACAACATGATGACGAAACCGGTCAAGGGGGTGTAGGTTCTTCGCAGCGCTTCCTGCAAAGGACCGCTCTCCGAGCCCTGCTCACCCACTGCGAACACCACGCCCATCTGTGCTACGAAGACCTCCTTCGCCGCGAATGCCCCTATCATCGCCGTGCCCGCCCGCCAGTCGAAGCCCATCAGCTTGATGGCCGGCTCCATAGCTTTGCCGAGCCGCCCGGCGAAGGAGTGCTCCAGCGCTTCGGCGTGAACGAGGTTGGCGTCGGTGGCGGGCACGGGGTGGTTGGGCTTAGGATAAGACGCCAACGCCCACAGTACTACCGACACCGTCAGAATCAGCGTCCCGGCTTTCCGGAGGTACTGCAGGGCTCGCTCCCAGGTGTGCACCGACACGCTGCGCAGCGACGGGACGCGGTAGGGGGGCAGCTCCATAATCAGCGGCAGGCTGGGGCCTCGAAACAGAGTGGTGCGCAGCAGCTTCGTCAAGCCAATCGCCAGCGCGATGCCTATAAGATACATCAGGAACAGCATCGTCCCCTGAATCCGCGTCGGGAAAAACGCCGCGATGACCAGGGTGAATATCGGCAGACGTGCGCCGCAGCTCATCAGGGGGATTATCAGCATGGTCACCAGCCGATCGCGGCGATTGTCGATGGAACGGGTCGCCATGATTGCCGGCACCGAGCAGCCGAAACCAATAAGCATAGGGATGAAGCTCTTGCCCTGCAAACCCAGCCGCTGCATGAGATTGTCCATGATGAACGCCGCGCGGGGCATGTAGCCGGAATCCTCCAGCAGAGCGATGCCGAGAAATAGGAATAAGATAACCGGCAGGAATACCAACACCCCGCCCACGCCGGCGATGATGCCATCGACCAGCAGCGACCGCAGAGGGCTGTCCGAGCCCGGCTGCCACCAGCCGGAAACCGTTCCACTCAGCCAGCCGAACAGCGACTCGATCCAACCCATGGGCTCCGCGCCGACCGCGAAGGTCAGTGTGAACAGCAGATACATCAGCCCGAAGAATATTGGCAGCCCCAGCCACGGATGGGTCATCACTCGGTCGATGCGGTCCGACATTGTCAGCCGCGACTGCAGGGTCGATTGCGCCGCGCGGCGGCACAGCCCGGCGATGAAGGCGTATCGGCGCTCGACGATAATCAGATCCGGCGCATCGCCCAGCAGCTTCTCCAACTGAGCCGCGCTCTGTTGGACCTTCTCCTTAACCGCTTCGTCGTGGACGAGTTCGGATATCTCCGGGTCGTTTTCCAGCAGCGCCACCGCTATCCAGCGGAGTGTCATTCGGGCGGCGGGCAGGATTTCAAGCTTCAGCCCGGCGATGATGCCGGTGAGGTGGGCTTCCAGGTCCTTGCCGTAGAAGATGCGGGGGGGAGCGGGCTGTTCAGCGCGGGAGGCTACGGTCTGGATGGCAGCGATGATAAGGTCAATTCCCTGCCTGCGATGCCCCACCGCCGGAACGATGGGGGCTTTCAGGGCGTGGCTGAGAAGGTCGAGGTCATAGCGGACGCCGTTCTGCTCGGCGACGTCGCTCATGTTGAAGACTAAAACCAGCGGGACGTTAAGTTCGAGGAGCTGGACAGTGAGATAAAGGTTGCGCTCCAGATTGGAGTAATCGACGATATCAACTACTACGTTGGGATTTTCTTTGACAATGTAGTCGCGGGCGATCTTTTCGTCGAGGGAGTGGGCGGTGAGACTGTAGGTGCCGGGCAGGTCGATGAAGCGGATGCGTAGTCCGCCTTTAGAGTAAAATCCTTCCTTTCGTTCGACGGTCACGCCGGGATAATTGCCGACGTGCTGGTTTTCGCCGGTAAGGGCGTTGAAGATGGTGGACTTGCCGGAGTTGGGATTTCCGACCAGCGCCACCTTGAGTTCAGGGCGTCCCGGGTCGGACGCCGGCGAGGTTGAAACCGCGCTTGCTGTGTCAGCCGGACTGGGATGCGGGCTGCTCACTGCACATCCATCTTCATCGCCATACCGTGGCCAATGACGACCCGGCTGCCCTTGACGTCCAGGATGCAGGGTCCGTGGGAGTTCTTGGAAACGACCTCGAACTCCACGCCTGGAATCAGCCCCAATTCAGCCAGGCGGACGCGCAGCCCATGACCGGCGTTAACCGCCACCAGCCGCACCCGGCGTCCCGCTTCGACCATGGTCAGCGGCATTTATAGTTGTCCTTTTTAGTATTCGTGGTTTAAATGGACGAAAGGGACGTCGTGGACGAAAGGGACGTCCTTTCTCGCTCTTCGAACTGTGTACTGTGTATTGTGTACTGTGTACTTTTCATTCGGCATTCTGCATTTTGCATTCTGCATTTATCCTTTCGCACACGAAGCCTTTGCCGTCCACCCAGGCGGCGCCGCCCAGCGGGCAGCGCGCCACAAACTTGACGAATTCGATCAGCCGCTCGAGGATGCTGGGAGGGATTTCGTGCTCCAATTTGCAGGCGATGGCTTCCGCCTCCGCGACGTTGACCGACAGCACCGACGTGAAGAAGCTCGACAGGGCTTCATGCCGACGCACCACGTCCTTGGCGGCGCGCAGGCCTTCGGGGGTGAGAGTTATCAAGTCGTAGGGGGCGTAGTTGACCAGCCCCTTCCGCGACAACAGCCGCAGGGCGCCGGTGACTGAGGAGCTGTTGACCTCCAGCCGCCGGGCGATGTCGCGGGCTTTAGCAGCGCTCTTCTCCTCGATGATATGGAAGATCGCTTCCAGGTAGTCTTCCAGACTGGCGCTGAGTTCCCATTCGTCGGTCATTAAATTGTCCGTTGCGGGAAAACAATCTTTCTTTCCCTAATAAAGTACGTCGCAACTAACAATTTGTCAACCGACGAAATAAATAAATGAGGGTAGTTTGAAAAAAAAAGCAGGCATTTAAGGAAGGAAATCAGAGAGCGGATTAAGGGGAGTCTTCAAGTTTTCTTTGAAAATAGAACCGCTCGTTATTAAGGGTGATAGAAATTACTTGACACCCGCTGTCATTTCCCAGAAAATAGGTTTCCCGCGTAGGTCAACCGTCTCGGTTGACAAGCGAGACGCTTGTCCTACGCGACCTATTTTCATGTTCCGTGGTGGGGAAGCCACCATGACAATTCCCGCGAAAGCGGGAATCCAGAATTCAACTAAATGGATTCCAGCGTTTGCTGGAATGATGCGTCTTCAACGCCTTATCTCTGTCGTTAAAAAGAAAATGCACTCTTAATAAGGCCCCTGGACAAAATGGACGAGGCGGACGGGGAGGATAAAATGGACGGAAGGGACGGGGCGGACGAGTCGAGTCGGTATGTTGTCAATCCCGGAAATAGAGCAGCATCTGCTGATATACACTGACGCTGATTCCAGCGGATTCGTCGGGGATGGAAGTCTTGAAGAACGCCGCCGCGTCCTTGAGACCTCGATTTTGAAGCATCTCCACCAGCAGTTCCTGCTTGATTGAGACCGGCGCTTCAGTGCGGCCGAAGGCGTTGATTTCCAGCATCCGCTGAACCGCCAAGGGCGTCTCAATCCACAGGATGTCAGTTTCGTGCTCGTGATAATGCTTCAACAGGGCGTTCTCTATCTGACTGATGGGGATCACCGCCCGGCGGAAAGTCTGCTTCTCGTAAGCATCGAAGACTTTGTTGAGTATCTCGTAGTCGGTCTCAATGACCTTGCGCTCGATCATAGCGTCAAGCATCGCGCGAATGCGAAAGAGCTTGCCCTCGCTGTGCGAAAAGAGATACTGGGCGATGGTCCGACAGGGATTCAAAGAGCGGGAGAGTTGAAAGATGGCGGCATCCCATAACATCTCTCGATATTCCTCCCGCGAAATGAACCACGAATCGAACAGCGCCTGCAGAAGCGCGATAGAGGCTTTGGTTACAGGGGGATCGTCCATGCTGAAAGGCGTGTCCTCAAACCGAAATGTCGATAGCGCTATCCAATGCAGACGGAAGGCAATGTGCCGCTTCAGCAATCCCATCAAACTCGATACAGGCAGCTCACGGACGGCGGTGCGACCTTCGGAGGGAAAGTCGCGAAGATGGTATTCCACGCAGGCTTCCGCGTCCAAGTCTTCGATTCCGAGGTCTCCGCAGGCAAGCCGCTCAATCCCGTCGGTGAGATTGAAGGCGCGTAAGGTCGGCGGAGCGGACGGTTGGTCTGGCTCAGGCGTTGGAGCTGCTTCCCGGGCGTCAACTCGAGGCGCTTCCTCCTCACCAGCTACAACGCAAGGAGGTTCACCGGCTTTTAAGACTGATGCCAAGTCAGCGGCTGGCTGGATCCTTAGCGATTTAGGAGCTGGCGAGGGTTTTTTCATCGGTTTGGAGTTATCCAACTCGGAAGCCCCCGGACGGGCCGTCTTGAGGGAACGTTCCTCCTCCTTTATAATGGGATCCATTTTACGGACCGCTGCTTCCCGCTCCGATATCCCATATCCCGGCACAGACAATTCACGGAGCAGTTCATCCGGTGTCGTAGGACCCGGCTCCACCTCCACGGCGATGTCGTCGTCCATAAGAGCGGTTTCGGTATTGAAACTGGCACGCTCCTCAATTGGATCTCCCTCATGCCGCCTTAATAGATCCGGATCGAACAAATCGTCTTCTTTATCCGACGTAAAATCCTCTTCCGGAGAGCGACCCTCAAGTCCTGTTTCCAGCGTCGGCTTTAGCGCGGGCTGTTCGACCTCCTCCAGCGTTTCCAGCAAGACCGGCGGCTCAGGGGACTGCTTGAGCAAAGGCGCTTCTCTTTCCGCTGCAGCGCTCTCTTCTCGCGCCTCGGCTTCAGCCCAGAGTTGCGGCAGGGAGCGGGATATAGTGGAGGGTGTGTCGCGGGGGGGATCAGCCAGGGTGAATTCAAAGTTCTTCCAGGAGGCGATCTGAAAAAACGCCTCTTCTCCCGTGAATTCCTTTGTCTCCGCGTGTTGGATGCTGCCGCGGCGGATAATAATTTCGCCTCGCTGGGAGCCGCTGACAATGACGACTAGGGCGCCTCCGCCGGCGCCGGCGAGTTGCAGGACTTCCTGGAGAGTGACCGCCAAGGGCAGGGTGTCTCGGATGGTTTTAATTAGTTCCGGCAGCCCGAAGGGTTTGCTAAGATCGCGAACGAAGGTGGATTGCTTGGTTTTGTGGATGCTCTCGTCTGTTTCAGGCCCCGGCATCATGATGAACTGAACCGATGAGTTCACCCGGCGAATCCGGCTGAAGATGTCAGCGCCGTTAGCGGCAATCAACTTGTAATCTGAGACTATCAGGCGAATGGCTTCATCCTGCTCCAGAATCGACAATACCTGGTCCGGTCGGTTCGACACCACGACCTTGAACTCGCTGCGGTACGGTTGGCAAAAGCTGTTGATCATATCGGTGATAGGTTTGCGCTCGTTTATCACCAATACCTTCGGGATGTTATCGGTCTCGGTTTCAGGGGGGGTCTTAGCCTGCTTTCCCGACGCGGCGTTCCTTGCCGGCGGCGACCCCGGTATTTTTCCAGCTTCGCCTTCCGAAACCTTGCCTGCGGGAAAAGCCATTACAATCTCCTTTGCCGGTTTAAGTTCTCTGCGGACATCTTAGTAATAATCTATGAAAAAAAATCTCAGTTTCAACTGAAAACAGGTTAAAAACCGAATTTTTTCGCGTTTAAGTTCAACCTTGCTCCGAATATAGCCCTCAAGTTACCGGTAGGACGGGCGTCCCGCTCGTCCAGAGCGGACAGATATTAAGTTGCATTCAAACAGTCATTATTGAGTGTAACAACCCCCCTGCCCCCCTTCAATAGAAGGGGGGTAAGTCTAATGCGGGACATGTAATACCCCTCTTCTATTGAAGGGGG
>CAZCEM010000144.1:0-6265 GCA_964497555.1 uncultured bacterium | reverse complement strand
TTCCTAATCGGCATGTTCCTGATCTTTAGCACCTTCGGCACATTGACCTACTCCGGCGTAGCCGAGCAGGCCGCCGTGTTCACCGGTTCGCTGACGGTGATCTTCTGGATGACGCTGTGCATGTTCTTCGGCGCGACCGGCAAGTCGGCCCAAATTCCCCTGTACGTCTGGCTGCCCGACGCCATGGCTGGACCCACGCCGGTCTCCGCATTGATCCACGCCGCGACCATGGTGACCGCGGGCGTTTATATGGTGGCGCGAAACTCATTCCTATTCGCCCTAGCTCCCGCGACAATGAACATTGTAGCCTGGGTTGGCGTTTTGACAGCCTTCTTCGCCGCCACCATCGCCCTGGCGCAGAACGACATCAAGAAGGTGCTGGCTTATTCGACTGTATCCCAGCTCGGCTATATGTTCGTCGGCGTCGGCGTCGGCGCGTTCGCCGCGGGAATGGCGCATCTGGTGACGCACGCCTTCTTCAAAGCCCTGCTGTTCTTGGGTTCCGGCTCAGTGATCCACGCGGTCGAGCACGCCCATCACCATGCGGGCTATCACGGCGATCCGCAGGACATCCGCTACATGGGCGGGCTGCGGCGCAAGCTGCCCACCACCTACTGGACGTTCTTGGTGGCGTGTCTGGCAATTGCTGGAATTCCGGGCTTTTCGGGCTTCTTCAGCAAGGACGAGATCATCTGGCAGTCCTTCGCGATGGGTCATCCTGCCGTGGGCGTGATCGCCATGATCGCCGCGGCAATGACGGCCTTCTACATGTTCCGGCTGCTGTACCTGACCTTCCACGGCGCCTGGCGTGGTCGGCGGGATCAAGAGGATCACCTGTGCGAGTCGCCCCAGGTGATGACCTTGCCCTTGTCGATTCTGGGCGTGCTGTCGGTCATCGGCGGCTGGATTATGATTCCCAAGGCTCTGGGCGGCGGAATGCAGTTCGAACATTTTCTATCCCCGGTATTCAAGGCGTCGGAGGAGCTGCTGGTTGCGCACGGTCATCCGTCCTACGCGATGGAATATGTGGCCATGGCGGCGTCGGTGCTGCTGGCGGTTGGCGGCATTCTGATGGCGCGGCGCTGGTACATCCTGAAGCCGGACAGCCCGAAGCATTTCACGAAGCGATACGCCTTGCTGCATAAGGGAGCGCTGCACAAGTGGTACATTGACGAAATCTACGACTTCTCGGTGGTGCAGACGGTGCTGGCGATAGCCGAGGGTCTGTGGCAGTACATCGACGTTAAATTCATCGACGGGACGGTGAACCTGTCCGCGACCATCACGGGCTTCATTGGGGAAGGCATTCGGCGGATTCAGACTGGTCTGGTCAGCAACTACGCCCTGATGATGACCCTGGGCGTGGTCATCATTATTGGCTATCTGGTATGGAGATAATACTGACAGCAGATTTCGCAGATTGCCTAATCCGTTTAATCCGTTTAATCTGCTGTTAGTCTGAAATATGTTCAGGCGAAGCGATTCGTTCCTGAGAAAAAGCATCACATTAGCAAGGCAGGAGCATCATGGACATCTACATGTTGAAGAATTTCACCTTGAAAGAGGTATATTTTGGGATCGCCGACGGGGACACCCACGCCGCAGCAGTCGCTCATAAAACCAATCCCGACAGCCCGGTCAGCCACTGGAAATTCGGGGTGGAAAAGATCCAGTGGGGGGTGGTGGAAGACGGCTTATCGGAAGCGTTCGCCAACGCGTTCATCCAGGCGCTGCGCCGCGAGCCGCAGGAGGACGGCTGGGTGGTAGTGTTCGGGGGGGAGTAGGGAATGAAGAATGAGGAATGCAAAACGCAGAATGCAGAATGTGCCGTCAGGCGCATCATTCCAGCGCAAGCTGAAATCCAGGAGGACTAACAAATGAAATCCCTTAGAAAGACCGTCAACGCGGTGATCTTCCCCGACGATCCGCCCTGGTTCGTGGCGGAATGTCAGGGAATCAACGTGGTCACGCAGGGGAAGTCGCTCGACGAAGTCGTCGCGAACCTGAAGGAAGCCGTGGCGTTGTTCTTTGAGGGTGAGGATGCGGAGGAGTTTGGGTATGTGGAAAACCCCAGCATCGTTATAACCTATGTGATCGAGGAAGAACTTGCCCCGGCTTAGGCAATTGAGTGGGCAAGAACTGGTCCGGATTTTTCTGAGCTTTGGTTTTTCAATCCAAAGTCAGAGCGGATCGCACGTAAAGTTAAGACGACTTAATCACGGGCTGAAAGAGACGCTGATCATCCCAAATCACGACGATCTGCCAACCGGCACCTTGAGAGGCATTTTTCGCCAGGCGTCGTCTTACATCGATACGGATGAACTCCAGGACATCTTTTACTCGGAGTAAGGGAATAGACAAAGCAAATGGCAGATGACGCAATTAAAGCGATAATCGGAAAATATGCCGCGGCGCTACCCCAGTGTGGGATCACCTCCGAAAAGATTATCCTGTATGGATCCTTCGCCCGCGGTGATACCCACGAATGGAGCGACATTGACGTCGTAGTGGTAGCGCCGGTGTTTTACAGCGACCGCACAATTGCGACAGCTCAGAAGCTGTGGCTGGCTACTCGTTACGCCGACAACTGCATCGAGCCGGTCTCCTGCGGCTCGAAGGAGTGGGAGGCGGAATTCGTCCGCCCCATCATCGACATCGCCCGGCGGGAAGGGGTGGTGGTGTGGGAAATGGAGAATGCAGAATGTAGAATGCAGAATGAAGGGAGGGAAGGATGAAAGGGCTTAAGAAGACCATCAAGGCAGTGATTGATCCTGACGAGCTGCCCTGGTACATGGCGGAAGGCCTGGGGATCATGCTTCATAAACCAAACATAAGGTAAACCAACCTTTCCATGCTAAAACCTCCGGTAAATGGCATGCTGAAGCTGGAAGAAAAATCCCTCTTCGACATCGAGGATGAACTCCTTGAAGCGAAAGGAATTTTTTCCCGTCACTATCTGAACCTGCAACGCGAGAGGCTGCTTCGCTTGGTACCTCACGAACAAGCCGAGGAAGCCTTCGCGGCTTGCCGTCAGATCTACGAGCGCGCTTGGGAAGCCAACCGGAAACGCGGAGGTCTTAACGAAAGCGACACCGAAAGCGATTTGATTGATAAGATACTCCCCCTTCTGGGTTTTCACTTCTTTCACCGCACTCGCCAAGACAGCGGGCTGGTGCCTGATTATATTCTCTATCCCGATGAATCGTCACGGGAAAGCGCTTTTCAAGCCAGCGATAAAGACAGATATAGACTGGCTGTTGGCATCCTTGAAGCCAAAGCATTCTCTCACAATCTTGGCAGTATTTCTAAAAAAGAAACCCCCGGTCTCTCGTATTCCAAACAAGTGCGCCTGTACCTGTCCGAAGCTCAAGATGGAGCGGGCAAAGCCCTCTTTGAGTGGGCAATCCTCACCAACGGCACCGATTGGCGCTTGTACTCCCGTCGCGCCCAAAAAGACCAGTATTTCTCTATTAACCTGCGGAAAGCCCTGGATAAGCTGGAGGACTTCAAGCTGTTTCTCGCGCTCTTCGGCCGCCGAGCCTTTGCGCAAGATTTATCCGGGAAAATTCTGCTCGACGATTTATTTGACGAGTCACTCACCCGCCAGCAAGAACTGGAAGAGAACCTCCGCCAGCGGGCTTATGTCCTCGTCGAATGGGTCGCGCAGGGTTTCTATGAAAACAGCTTTAATGACATCAGCCCCGATGAAATCGAGGATGTCTATAACAACAGCCTGATCTTCCTGTACCGCTTGATGTTCATCCTCTACGCCGAAGCGCGAAACCTGCTGCCGGCCCATGAACATCGTTTCGGTTCAAGGATTGAATATCGTCGCGAGTACTCATTACAAACTCTCGTTGAAAGAATCCGAGAGGAAGACATACCGCCCGAAGACGATGTTCACACGACTTATTGGCCCAAACTGGTGGACTTATTTGAACTCATCGACGGCAGCAATGAGAAAATCTGCAAGAGACTTAAGATTCCCCGTTACAACGGCGGTCTTTTCGATTCAAAACGTTATCCAAAACTTGGACGAATGGGGTGGCGGCTCGGCAACTGGACCATCCAGGAGACGCTTAAACGATTACTCTTTGATCTTCGCCCCAGCAGCATCAGAGAAACCATCCCCATCGCCGACAGCCAAAGCATCGACTACTCGACGCTGAGTGTACAGCAACTCGGCTCCATTTACGAAGGTCTGCTGGAACACAAGCCGGTGTTCAGGGACGATGGCAGTATAGAGATTAAGGATGAGAGCGAGGAGCGTTGGGAGACCGGTTCCTATTACACCCCCGGTTGGGTGGTCGATTATATCCTGGAGGAAACCCTGAGACCTTTGCTGAACGAAATCCAGAACTCCGAGCCGGTCGTTCGAGCTTTGGAAAATAATCTCAGGGATAATTCCTTCGCGGAAGAGGTTTTAAAACTTCGGGTACTGGATCCCTCCATGGGCAGCGGGCATTTTCTGGTGGGCGCCACCGTCTTTTTGGCGGAGGAGATTGCCTACCACCGCACGACTGTTCAGGCGGTCGATAAGCCTCCGCGAGGCATGACCGAATTCGAGGCGGAAGAAGCCTATTGGCGGCGGAAGGTTGTGGAATCCTGCATCTACGGCGTGGATAAAAACGAGCTGGCGGTGGAACTGGCCAAGCTGTCGCTGTGTTTGACCTGCATTTCCCCCAGTCATCCGCTCAGTTTCCTCGATCACCATCTGCGGCATGGGGATTCGCTGACTGGAGTATCGCTCAGCGATGCGGTTTCCAAGTATAAAGTTGAAGGACTCTCGGAAACTCGAACCGTGGCTGCGGAAGTAATCGACGAGATTATTGCCGCTTCCAGCGATGATTTTGAGTCCGTGAAGAGAAAGGAATATCGATTCCAATCGGAGGTAGAAAAGCGTCTAAGCCCTTACGAAGGCATTCTGGACGAGTTCACAAGACGTGATTTCGCCGCCAAAGTTGATGAGGCGGTGTTTGCCTCCGAGATAGAAAAACGGCTTTCGGCGCGACCGCTGCCGCCGCGAAACTCATTCAAGGAACTGGATTACCCGCTGCATTATGAGCTGGCTTTTCCGGAAGTCTTTCCGGCTAATTTCGTCATTGCGAGCCTGCCGCAGGCAGGCGAAGCAATCTCAGTTCCCTCTGACGCCGTCATTGCGAGCCTGCCGCAGGCAGGCGAAGCAATCTCAGTCCGCCCGGAGCGCTGGGGTTTCGACGCGGTGATAGGCAACCCGCCCTATGTTCGTCAGGAAACCTTGGGCGAGTACAAGCGTTACCTGCAGCGCAATTATCAGTCCTATCAAGGCACCGCCGACCTGTACGTTTATTTCATCGAACGCGGCTTCAGCCTGCTGCGGCCCAACGGGCGGTTTGGGATGATTACCTCGAATAAGTGGATGCGTTCCAATTACGGCGGGGAATTGCGACGGTTGATCGTCAATCGCAACATCGAGCAAATAGTCGATTTCGGGGAGCTGAAGGTCTTTGCCAGTTCCTCAACCTTCCCCATGATTACCATTGCGCGCAACACGCCCTCAGAGACGCAGCCTCGTTATGCTTCAATAAAGAAGTTGCCGAAAGACGTCAAGGAATTGTTTAAAACCGTTGCCGAGGTTGCCTTCCCGCTGGCTCGCGCTGCCATGTCGCCGACTGGTTTCACGCTGGTCAAAGCCAGCCTGACGGATATCTTTGAGAAGATGAAGGCGGTGGGGAAACCGTTAGGGGAGTATGTGGAAGGGAAGATTTACCGAGGAATTGTCACCGGTTTCAATCAAGCGTTTGTTATCTCCGCAGAACAACGAGAGCGGCTTATAAAGCTTGATAAAAAATCGGCGGAGATCATCGTGCCTTGGGTGATTGGTGATGATGTGAGGAAATGGAGAGTCAATTATCGAAACAGGTATTTGATCTTCACGAGGCGAGGAATTGAGATTGAAGAATATCCGGCAATACAGGAATATTTGTTTCAATGGAACGGTCGATTAACACCCAAAGAGAATCGTTATGAGTTAAGAGAAGCTCGAAAGCCTGGTAGTTATGAATGGTATGAAATACAAGATCCTATTGGTTATTTTAGTGAATTCATAAAACCAAAAATAGTGTGGCCAGAAATTGCCAAAGAAAGTCGATTTTCATTTGATGAAGAGGGTTATTTTTTAAACAAAACCTGCTTTTTTCATCCATTGCCAAATTACTCTCTTCTCGGATTTTTAAATTCCCGTGCAGTTTGGCAATACCTTTTAAGAACCTGTTCAGTTCTTGGT
>CAZCEM010000143.1:0-6265 GCA_964497555.1 uncultured bacterium | reverse complement strand
CTGCTATTTTCATCTTCCGTGGTGGGGAAGCCACCATGACAATTCCCGCGAAAGCTGGAATCCAGAAAATGCGCCAAAGGCGCATCATTCCAGCGGAAGCTGGAATCCAGAATGAGTTTGGGCTGGATTCCCGCTTTCGCGGGAATTGTCATGGTGGCTTCCCCGCCACGGAACATGAAAATAGGTCGCGTAGGACAAGCGTCTCGCTTGTCAACCGAGACGGTTGACCTACGCGGAGAACCTATTTTCTGGGAAATGACATAGATGCACTGGATTCCCGCTTTCGCGGGAATTGTCATGGTGGCTTCCCCACCACGGAATATGAAAATAGCCGCTGTCCACCCCGTCCACCCCGTCCATCCCCTTCAGTCGGGCTGGAAGCCCGACCTACGCGGTAGGAGGGGGGCTATTTTCTGGGAAATGACAGCGCGACGGCCCCTCAGACGCCAGATCCCCCACGTCAGCCTCATATTTTCTCATAAAAGAGAGTTTTTCAGCAGACCCTATTTAGTCCAATGCTATCAGCCTTTCGCACTGGCTTTGTCGGAGTCAATGTCCAAATCCACAGATGGTCATCAGCCGTTCCTTATCCAGTTCATCCTGTCAATGAATTCACCGGATAGCCCGTCAACCGCGTCAGCCGCTCGGCTTCAATGCGGGTAGGCGCCCACAGATAGACTTGCTCGCGGATACTCCGCAGATCCAGATCCCCAACCAGCCGCCATTCCTTTTCTTCCGACCAGTCGGTCTTACCACCTCGTCCAACAAACTGAAAATAGGGTCGCTCCGACGGCGCCAGCCGGTGGTAGTCGTCCCGCGACCCATAAATCACCGGCCGAGCGCTTAGGTTTTCCAACAGCTCCCGCGGAAACGACAAGCCATAAGGCTCATAATTCCATCTTCCCAGCGTCGGTCGATAACGCGCCTGCCGCGCCGCTACCGCCGGACTTAACGCAGTGAACGACAACACCGGCGCTCCTCCGCGGTTCATGCGGGCTTCCCCCCGCAACACCCCTTCCAGCACTATCCGCGCCAGCGTCGCCAGCCCGTCGCGGGGATTGCCGGAAGCCGACGCAGTCAGCTCGCGGTAGTAATCCGCTTCGGTTTCGCCGGGCCAGGGGCCGTAGAAGCCTCTCGTCCAGTGATACAGGCGGTCATTCGCCTTTTCTGCAGCTTGACCGGGCGTCAATCCGTGCCAGGTCGTTGCTGGACGCAGCGGATAAACTGTCTCAAAGCGGCAGTCAACGCCGGCCGTACGGTTCAACAGCCCTCGCCAGAAGCTCTGCGGACGCAGCGCGATTGGCAGCCGATGCTTCGCCAGCGCGAACGCCAGCCCGTCGCGGAGGTGCAGTCGCTGCTCCTTGTTGAGACGACCCGACGCGATTGGCATGACGAAGCTGATTCGGCGCTGGTCCAAATCCAGCCTCCGGCAGAGTTCATTTTTCCGTTCAACCAACCTTGTCAGGCGAGCTGGCGTAAGGACAAAGAAAATCTGCATCCCGCAGCGACCAGCATACCAAGCGGTGTAATCCCAGCCGGTCAAGCCTTCGCCGCAGACCAGAGTCCCGCCCTGCGCGGTTACCTCGGTCAAAGCCCGCCGCACCGCTTTCAGCCAGGCATCCTCCGCAACAATCCGTCGAGGCAGCCGCGACACCAGCAGTACATATTTAGGCGCCTCCTGCAGCGGATACTCCCCAGCGACGGCAACATTCTGAGACGGAGGTTCTCCCATCAGCCAAGGCTCATTGGGGTAGGCGAGAAGATCTCGGAGGGTATCCCAGGAAATGATTTCGATGGATTTCAGGTTGAAGAATTGTTCTTAAAGAGCGCCTTAACCTTGTTTGCATCACCTCGTCAAACCAACATCGACTGGGATATTCAGACAGTGCGATAATCATGCCTTGCCTTGCCTGTGCATGTTAAGGAACAAAAGAGAGTTACGTCCTGTTAACAGCCCATAAAGATCCGCCTTCTTCGCTTTATTCAATCAGCGACAAGCGCTTTCGCCAAAGCTATGATTTCTCCACCTATCTTGGCAGCGTCCACCCGCGCGGCTGTCATAATGGCGTCGTAGGAGAAATCCTCCCACTGACGACCCCGCGCCCAGGCGGCGAGGCTTATATGAAAGCGATCCTCAAAGGAAAATGGCAGCAGAATCGGCTCATCGACCTTGTCGAAACGGATGCCGATGAGGGTTTCCAGAACCTGCCGGAGGGGCTGATTCTGCTTAAGGACGACATTAACGACCTCCTTTACGTCTGTGCCCTTCAGTTTCTTACTGAAGGCGCAGAACGCCAGCAATTCCTGGTCCGCTGGCGCCCTTAAACGCCCTATTTGAGCGATAACAGTCAGAGAGAACGCTCCCTGATCCGCCAGCCACTGGATTCCAGGCGGGAAGTGGCTCAACTTGTGAAAAGCACTCACTTTGCTTGCGGAAAGCCTGACCTTCGCGACGATCTCCTTGTAGGCGATACCTCCGACGACCAGCGCATCAATAGCCTTTCCCAAGAATGATGGTGGTTTTTCGGCTGGGGATTGAAGTAATTCCCAAGTATCAGGGATGTTCATATATCTCAACGTCCTTTCAGGGTTTCAGTTATCATGTGTTGGATGATTACAGCTTCGGTCACGTTGAACAGCCCGCGCTCCTCACCCCATTGTATCAGCTTGTCATGAAGAGCCAGCGGCACCGCCACCTCGACTTTCGACCATTCGGTGTCGAGAATCTTCTCCTTTTCCACTTCCAGTTGTTCGACGGTCGCGGCTGAACCCAATTTGCTCAAGGCTTTTCGAGCGGCTTTCTTCTCCTCGATGTCCAGTCCCATCATCCAGTTGACCCGTTCCTCCATGACTTTCTCGGATTCCGAGGGATGCTTGGGATTGTATGTCTTCTTGGCGATGGTCTCGGCGTCGGACAGCTTCAGTTTTCCCTCGTCGAGCAGTTTCTTGGCGGTGTCCGGCAGTCCTATCAGCGGAAGATAATTGATTACCGTCTGTATCGAGATGTTGAAGAATTCAGCGGTTTTCACTCGCGCGTTGTTTATTGCCAGCCCCTCGTCGCTGTACCTTCGGATAATTTGCTGAATCCAGTAGGACTTGTCGATGGGCGACAATTCGGTGCTGAATTCATTTTCGGACCACGAAAACTTTATCCCGTCGTCGTTGTTGAAGTCATCGACGACTGCTGGGATGTTGTCCAGCCCCAACTCCAAAGAGGCTTTGAACCGGCACTGACCTGCGACGATTTCGTACCGGAAATCGCCGTTTTTATCGGGGTGGGGCCTAAGGGTGATGGGGCTGTGTTCCCAGAATCCGTTTCGGGCGATGGAGGACTTAACCTTCTCGACCGCTTCCTCGATCCTGCTGCGGCGGACGTTGATGGTGCTGTGCGGATCGATTTCCGAGAGGGGAATCAGGTTGATTTCTTTCATCAGGGACTCCAGAAGTTGTTTGAAAAAAAAATTTGGGCTGTCGCCGAGCCATTGGCGGTTAAGGTGGGAGTCTGTCGGATAACAATCAGAGCATAATTCCGTTGAAAATGCCGAAAGGTTTTCGTATAGGTCGGGCGTCTCGCCCGTGTTTTGTGAGGTGGTCGGGTTCGGAGACCCAACCTACGCGGTGATGAGGGCTATTTTCAAAGAAATGACCTTAAATGACTAAATGATTAGGCTCCCAGTAATATTAAAAGCCATCAATATCTTTGACATCTCCACCCGCGCCTACTTCACCCGCGCCTCCACCTTCACCGGCATCGTCTGCTCAAAGGCAATCCGACCGTCCTCCACCCGGACGTCGATTAGCGTGTAAGGAACGACGGCGCCCCGCAGCATCTCCTCCGCCAGTGGGTCTTCTATGTAACGCTCCGCCGTCCGCTGGAGCAGCCGCGCCCCCGTCTCCGGCGAATAACCCTCCTCGACGATGAAGTCCTTCACTTCCTGTGTTACCTGCAACGTGACCTGCTGCTCCCCCAAGCGCTCGCTCAAGTCGGCCAAATACAGCTCCAGAATGTCATATATGTTCTCCCGCGTCAACTGCCGGAAGACGATGATGTCGTCCACCCGGTTGAGAAACTCAGGACGGAATATATCCTTCATTATCCCCTTCATCTTTTCAGCCATCTGGATATAATCGCTATCCACCCGGCTCTCGCTGTCCGCAAAGCCGAATCCCTTCGCCTTGGCGCCCTCCCGCGTGCCGGCGTTGGACGTCATGATGAGAATCGTATTCCGGAAATCGACGTTCCGTCCGCTGCCGTCGGTCAGACGGCCGTAGTCGAGCACTTGCAGCAGCACGTTGAACACGTCTTGATGGGCCTTCTCTATCTCGTCGAACAGTACGATGGAATAAGGCTTGCGCCGCACCTTCTCCGACAACTGCCCGCCTTCATCATATCCGACGAATCCCGGCGGCGCGCCGATGAGCCGCGACACGTTGTGCTTCTCCATGTACTCCGACATATCGACCCGTACTAGAGCGTTAGGATCTTCGAAAAGAAACTCCGCTAACACCCGCGCGGTCTCGGTCTTGCCTACACCGGAGGGACCCAGAAAGATGAACGAGCCGATGGGCCGGTTGCGGCGATTCAGTCCAGTGCGGTTGCGTTTGATGGCTCGCGCGATGGACGCCAGCGCCTGGTCCTGGCCGATGATGCGCTTGGCGAGTTCCTTCTCGATGTTGAGAAGCCGCTGGGATTCCGAGACTATCACCTTCGTCACCGGGATGCCGGTCATCATCGCCACCACCTCGGCGACCTGCTCGGCGTCGATGGACACCGGTTTCGAGCGGGTTGATTTCTCCCACGCCTCGCGCTCTATCAGCAAGGCTTCATCCAACTTCCGCTTCAAGTCGCGCACCTGTGCCGCTTTCTCGTATTCCTGCGCCTTGACCATGTCCTCTTTGAGCTTCCGCAGGCGTTCCGACTCGCGCTCCAGGTCGATGATGGCTTTGGGCACGGTGACGTTCTGCAGACGGGCGCGGGCGCCGACCTCGTCGATGACGTCCAGCGCCTTATCGGGCAGGAAGCGGTCGGTGATGTAACGGGCGGATAATTTCACGGCGGCTTCCACGGCCTGAGGGGTATAAATGACGTTATGGTGGTTCTGGTAGCGTTCCTTAAGACCCATAAGGATGTCGATGGTCTCCGGGATGGAGGGCGCTTCGACCAGCACCTTCTGGAATCGCCGCTCCAGAGCGCCGTCCTTCTCGATGTGCTGGCGGTATTCGTCCAGCGTGGTGGCGCCGATGCACTGCAACTCCCCCCTCGACAGCGCGGGCTTGAACATGTTGGAGGCGTCCAGCGAGCCGGAAGCTGACCCGGCGCCGATTAAGGTTTGCAGCTCGTCGATAAAGATGATGATGTCGCGGTCCTTATCCAGTTCGTTGATTACGGCTTTGATGCGCTCTTCAAACTGCCCGCGGTACTTGGTGCCAGCCACTATTCCGCCCAAATCCAGTGTGACCACCCGCTTGTTGAACAGTATCGGCGACACACGCTGCTGGACGATTCGCAGCGCCAGCCCTTCGACGATGGCGGTTTTGCCTACGCCGGGATCGCCTATCAGCACAGGATTATTCTTCTTCCGACGGGAGAGGATCTGCGCCACGCGTTCAATTTCCTTGTCGCGTCCAATGATGGGATCCAGATTGTTTTCGCGGGCTAACTGGGTGAGGTCGCGGCTGAAGGCGTCCAAAGCGGGGGTGCGGCTCTTCTCCTTTATCTGAGGGGGAAGCGGTCGAACAGTCGCGAATGCTCCCTCATGGAGGATGTGGTCGAGTTCGCCTTTGATGGCTTCGTAGGTGATGTTGAAGCCGTTGAGCACTTGGGAAGCCAGTCCGTCCTGCACCTTTGCCAGCGCCAGCAGCAAGTGTTCGGTGCCGATGACGTCGCTGGCGTAATTCTTGGCTTCAACGTAGGAATGACGCAACACAAGGTCGGCTTTTTTAGTGAAGCTGATGTTAGTGCCGATCTTGAGGGTGGTGGCGTCCTGAGTCGAGGTTTCAATTAGGGCTTCCCGCAGGTCTTCGGTGTCGCCGCCGAGATTGTGCAGTATCCTCGAAGCGGTGCTGTCGGGCAGGCGCAGGATCCCCAGCAGGATGTGCTCGGTGCCGATGGCGTCGTGCCCCAGCCGCACAGCTTCCTCACGACAGAAAGTCATCACCTGTTGGACTCGGAAGGAGAATTTGTTTGTCATCGAAACCTCGTTTATCACGAAATGCAGAATGCAGAATGCGAATTGCGAAATGCGAAATGCAGAATACCCACCGT
>CAZCEM010000142.1:0-6315 GCA_964497555.1 uncultured bacterium | reverse complement strand
TAAATCCTCCGGACGGTCGCGCCGAGTGAACATCAGTACAATACTGCGGTCACCGTTGGGGTGACTGCGAATGCGGCGGCAGAGTTCCAAGCCGTCCATCCCCTCCAACTGCCAATCGAGGATTATCAGCGGAAACTCACCGCGGTTGTAAAGCAGCCAGGCCGCTTCGCCGTTCTCACACAGGCAGGGTTCATGCCCCATCGACCGCGTCAGGCGGTCCAACTGCAGCCGTACGGTCGGTGAATCGTCCACAATCAGAACTTTCATTCGAACCTCAGTTCGCAGCCGTCAAGAACAGCAGCCTCTCCCTCTCATTGACGGTCATCGCGTCTTGTCTGAACCTGAATAACGCCCATTCTCAACTTGAACAAGCGACGCCGGCAGGATCGTAACCACCGCCTAAAAAGATGACAATAAGTCTCTCCCCCAATAGATCCAACGCTTCTCAGAAATACCGGACTCACACCGACCGAGCTTTCTCCGCTGCGATCAGCCCTGGCGCGCTCCTTGCCTCAACATCGGTCTTCACCTACTCCCAATTTCAAGGAGGCTTCCATGATACCGATGAAAATAATGTTTATCAGCGGCAAAGCCCAGGAATGCGACAGAATTGAACAGCTTATCGCTGAAGTGGATCCGAGGACCTTTGTGTTCACACGTGTACAGCATCTTCAGCAGGCAGCGGAAGAACTTATCTTTGACCGCTACCACCTCGTCTTTATTTATATGCGTCCCGGCGGTCAGTCTGAATTGAAACTTATTCGCGAGATCAACGCCCTTACGCCTTGCCTGCCGGTTATGGTTATTGTCGAAGAGGATCAAACGGAGATAGGCAGGAAGGCTAAAGCATTCGGAGCCAGGGGCTTTATCACCCAAGACCGCGTCAATGCCAAATTCATTCGCTTTGCCCTGGACTGCATGAAAAATCAAAACAGCTCGACTCATCTTTCGTCGCCTCCAGAACAGTATATACTTCAAACGCCCGACGACCCTCCGCCGGGCGTTTGAAGTCATCGAGAATCTAAAGTCGATTGCGCCTCGATGGATTTGGACTTACTTCCGCGGCTTGCTGCCAGTCGATTTATCTCATCAAAACCAACTTCATTCGGTCGGATTGATCCCGGCAGTCCAACTGCAGAAAATAGATGCCGCTCGGCAGCACAGAAGCGTCTATCGAAAGAGAATTCGAGCCGACCGTGAAGTCCTTAAGACTTGAATCCCACATCAGTCGGCCCGCCAAGTCGTACAGCGACAACCGGGCTGGTCCAGCCTGATCCAGCGAGAAGCTCACCCTCGCAGCGGCGTTGAACGGATTCGGATATACCGAGCTGAGGCCGAATTTGACCGCGGCCGCCGTTTCACCCGTCAGTTCAATCACCCAGAATCCGTCGGCTTCCCATCGGCTGCACCCAGCAAGAGTCGTGTGTTCCACCGGTCGTTGACCATCCAGGTCCACCAGCATCACCGTCAGCTCATCCCCCGGCTGAGCGCCGTCGCGCTCGCCAGTGGTCACGTCGTCGCCCCACAGCGCCACGCCGGTCGCGTCTGGCGTCACCAAAGCTGAACCAATTAACTCGCCTTCCGCCCACACGCCAATTTCACCTGTCAGACCGATGCTGTTTCTGACCAACAGGCTCATGTTGACACCAGTATTAGCGTGCTCCGGCAGCGTCCTCCCCAATTCGTAATTCGTAATTCGCAATTCGTAATTGGCAAGGTTGCCCTCCTCCAGACTCAACCGATACCGCAAAACCGCCGCGCCATCCATCTTCACCTGATAGCCCTGGCCCTCGGTTAGTTCGCCCATGTTGCTGAATTCCCACTCCGGGTTATAGAAATGACCAACAAGGTCCTTAGCGAGCACCAGTTGCTCCTGAATCCCTGAGAATGCGACCACTGCGTCCACCGGCTCGCGAGGATAGTAGGCTATCAACTGCCAGCCGTCATGCAAATCGATGGCTTCATCCTCCAGGACTGACATCCCTTCCAGCGTCAGATCAGCAGCATGTTCCAGCTTCATCAGATAGCCTCTAAAAACCCGCCAGGGACCCAAGTTGATGAATCCCCACTCTGGGTTGTAGAAATGCCCTTCGCCGTCCTTCATCAGAATCAAATTGCCGTCATCGGTGAGCGGGCGGGTAATATCGACGATGTCGTCCGGCTCAGGCTGAATATTGACCGACACCATGTTCCAACCGCGGACTAAATGCAGAATTCGTCTTGCCCAAACGGGACCTTCCACTACATTGAATGTAACGGGGATGACACTCTCTCCAGTGGCGGCGTTGTGGTGGAACACCAATTCGCCTTCAAAGGCGGCGAAGACCAGGTTCATCGCGCTGAATGACACCACAAACTCCTGCTCCTCACCAGCCTCTACCGTGCCCGCTTCCGGGGCGATTTGGAACCAGTCCCGTCTGGCGTCCAACTGCCAGACGTCGATTCGGTCGCCGCCGTCCTCCGGGGAATTGTTGGCTACCGCCGCCAGCACATAGGAATAGATATCGTACTGGTTGGTGATGCACATGCCCATCGGCGAGCTGCCCTCCTCATGGTCGAGGTAGGCGGCAAAGACGATGCTGCCGTTATCGGGATTGGCTTTTAAAACCAAGGTGCGGTCGGTATTACGCTCTTTGCAGTAAATGTACAGCGTATGCCCGGTTGGGTCATCGGGATAGCAGTCCAGACCGTACATTCGCATCTGCTCGCCCAGGTAGGTGCCGCGGATCGAGCCGACTCTCTGGCCTTCCGGGGTCATGCTGAAGATGTCGGTGGTGGTGCCGGAAACCCACAGAAACCCGTTTTCGGCATCCCAGGCGATGTTCTTCCCCAGCGCCATCGGTGCGGCGAAACTGACAGACTCCTCGCCTTCAGGCGTGAAGCCGATGATGGTTGGTCCCGAAATGCCCCAGATGAGCGAGCCGTCCCAGGTCATGTCGTTCATCCCGCGGTCGTCTTCGCCGGGCTGAGCAAAGCTGTCAACCGGCTGACCCTCGCGGTCCAGCACGTAAATCAGAGGATGGCGGTTGTTCTGACCCGCGATGTAGAAGCGGTCATCGATGAACACCACCCCTTGTAAATAATTGTCGTCCAGCGGCGCCGCCACGTGATAGGTGTTCCTCAGCGTCCAGGGCTCAACATTGAACTCCTCCGGCAGCCGGCGCTCCACCGTATAGGTCAGAGGTCCGCTGCCGGTGTTGGCGACGCTGAACCGCGATTCGAACTCGCCTTCAAAGCCGGCTTCGGCATTGAGGCCTTGAACCGAAGGACGGAACTCTGGATGACGAAGCGAGAAGTTCACCTCCAGCGTGTCACCCTCCTGAAGCTCTAAGTTGCCTAACTCACAGGGATTGTAACCTGGTTTGAAGGCGGTCGCGCTGAAGTCGCCTCGAGGGCCGTAGAGCAGAAAATAGTTCCCCTCTTCATCAGTTTGAAGCTGATGACCTTGGGAGGTGGTGACGACCGCGCCTTCAATGGGGCTGTCGTCTTCAAATGCAGTCACTGAACCAAACATCACCCCGCCGTGGTCGGGACCGGAGAGCTTTATCTGGATGCCGTAATCGCCCGCAATAGACCGGTTGAAGGTTTCGCCGTATCCGCCGGAGGTCAGCATGGTGCCCGGCATGAAAAGATTGGTGCCGGACAAGGGTGGCGTCTGGTCGTGGCTGAAGGTGCCTCCCTCAACCCAGTAGTAAGCCACGACAAATCCTTGGCCTTCGTGGATGGTGACGTATTCCTCCTCCTCCAGCTGGTGCTCAACCCAGTCCCCGCCGCCGGTGCGGACGGTCCCTTCCCAGACCGGATCGACGTCTATGGCTCCCATTTCCTGGTCGATGTCGAAGACATAAATTTTAAACAGTGGATCGATATTAGCCGCGCTGATGCCGGCACGGAAGGCGGTTATCCACAGCGGCAGGGCTCCGCCGGGATGGTCAAACCGCACCACCCAGCCATTGCCCGCCTGGTAGTTGGTGCGCCCCTCCAAAACCGCGTCCACATAACCAAGCCACTGGTCGCGGCTGGCCTCTTGGTCGAAGACGATCTGATCCATGCCGCAGCGGTTGTTGTCCCGGTTCGCGTCTCCATCCGCTTCCACTTCCACCCACACTTCATAAAGCCCCACTTCCTCCGGCGCTTCCCATGTCTCGGGACATTCGACCTCAACAGTCTCTCCCTCACCGATTTCCTCTATCGCTACATCGCATTGGAAGACCTCTTGTCCGCCGGGCGAGAACACATGGAAGTTGACGAAGAACTCCTCCAGCGCCGCGCCGTGGTTCGTAACCTCGGCATACAGCCGGTGTTCGGTTCCCGCCAACACAATCCAATGTCGGTCTTCAAGGACTTCCGCGTTATACACGCCCGACACTTCAAGATCGACAAACTCGCCGGTGTATTCGCCGTTAGCTCGGATGAACAGGTCGCCTCCTAATTGCGCCCAGCTTCCATGCTCCATGGGCGGACCGGCAGCGTAGTAACTCCGCTGAACCTCCGTGCCGCCGTCCCACACAACCCACCAGCCTGAACCCTGACCGCCCGGATAGGCGCCGCCGGGCGCAGGTCCGTACAGGATAGAGAAACTCTCACCACCCTCAAAGTCCGGCCGATCATCCTCCGGAATCTCTATCCAATGCCAGTTGGCATTCATATCCTCTCGATTCCAGGCTCGCAATTGGTTGATTCGTCCTTCCCAGACCAGATCCGTGAGATTGCGGGAGTCCTGGGCTTCACGGTAAACGCGGACGTCGCAGGGGGCGTTGGGATTAGGCCCCGTGTTAAGAGGCATTACACTGGCGCCCCACAGGGTGAAGTCGGCGTTGGGTGTGAAGGTTACGCGAGCCCAGAAGTTGGCGGCGGTGGTGAGAGTGGTCGGTTGGTTGCTGTCGTAAATGATCCAGTCTTCACCGGGGTCATCGCGGACAGGACCGACCCGCTGGTGAAAGTAAGCTTCGCCCTCGCTGATTTCCGACGGCGTCAGCGTCATGAGACCGGCTGGGTTATCGACCGAAGTGCCGGCGGCGGGCGGACTAAAATCAGCGGCCTTAGCCGGCATCCCCATAAGCAGAATGGGTAAAAGGATGATGAGCGTACGTAACATGCTGCCTCCAAACTTTTCAACCGCCCAATTAGGCTGCACTCTTATCTTTAGGGCGCTCGAAAGCGCCTCGAAACGGCAAGGCTGAAATGAGAAAGTGAATCTCAATTCGCGAGAAGCTTTTCCGGCGCATTAGCCAACTGTAATATCTTTACACAAATCCTAACAGTTCTTCCGCATACCGGATGCTGGCTTGCACCTCTTCCAGCAGATCTTCGACGTCTTCGAGATTAATGCCCAGCATCAACCAGGCGCTCTCGGAATAGACGCTGGAATAGACGTTCACGCCGTTGTCAAAGTTGAGGAAATTGCAGATGGTGTTGGCAATGTTCACTAGCTGGCAGATGTTTCGCACCGGCGCGCTGGGGTCAATCGGCGAATGATGGGCGGCTACCGCCGAGGAAACGGTGTCCGCCACCGGCCACCACTTCTGGATGAACTCATAGCCCAACTCGGCGTGGTCGATGCCGAAGAAAGCCTTCTCCTGCGCCGGCAAGCTGGTCTCACGCCCCGCAACCTCCTGCAGAAACAACCGGTATTCATCGGGTATAACCTTAGCGAACACCATCACGCCCACGTCGTGCATCAGTCCCGCCAGATAAGCGTTCTCCTCGATGACCGCCGGAAAGCCGGTCCTGCGGCACAACGCCTGCGAAAAGCTCGCGACGCCGATGGAGTGGCGCCAGAACCGACGGTGGTCGATTATCTTGGAATCGGTGAAGAGCTTGGCAAGCGCGAGGGAATAGGTGACCTCGCGGATTTTTCGCTGCCCCAGGCGGGTTATCGCCATGGACAGACTGGTCACCTCGCGCCGTCCGCCGCCGTAAAAGGCGCTGTTGGCGACTTGCAGGATTCGACCGGAGAGGGTGAGGTCGGACTTGATGAGGTCAGCAATGCCGCGGTCGCTGACGTTGATGCTGCGCAACTCTTCATCAAGACGAGCCACTACCTCCGGAAAGGCGGGAAGATCCCGCTGGCTGGAGAGAGAATTGAGGATCTTCTTCCGCAACGCGAGCTTCTCATTTCGCATGGTGTTACCGAGATAGAATGCTCAACAGGCCTTCAGCCGGAAGCGTTTATGGCATGTCCAGCTTGCGGGACAGCTTTTTCCTCCCCGCGCAGGTCGGGCCTCCGAGCCCGACCTGAGCGGATTGAAAGTATGCCCTCTACATTAGGAGAGTGTGCCGACACCTGATGCCTAACCGATTTAATGCTTGCAT